>JAGNHB010000066.1 GCA_018001935.1 Acidobacteriota bacterium | reverse complement strand
CAAAGTCAATTATTTTGTTGGCATTTACTGCGGATTATTTAGGGGATAGCTCAATCCGCCGTCCTTCTCGCTGATACGCCTTGACTTATTAAAATCGAGGTGCGATAAAAAGGAAACTGAGGCTAGACCAAAGGGCTGGGGGGGCAGTTCTGCTGGTACTGGAATTTGTAGCTTTTCAGCGATGATGCTTGACACGAATGGCAAGATAGGGTAAAAATTCGCTTTTACGAACGGATGGCCCTGTTGAACGGGTTGTCCGTGCTGAATTCATGGCGGATGAGTCCAGACATCCACATGAAATGAAAAAGGAAAGGGTTAAGCAGAGGGGTTAATCAGGAAACGGAAAGCACCTTGGCCGTGTCACGGCGGGGTGTCCTCCCCGACCTCCGGGAGAGGAGACATCAATCCCTTCTCAACTCGGTTATGAACGATCCGTCGGTGTCTGCAAACCCGATGGAAGCCGGTCGTGCATTCACCTCACGGGGGGAATTCGCCCGGGAGGCCGGCCAGATACTCGATGGTCAGGCGACGGGCACCGAAGCCGGGTCATAGGGACTCGACAACCGCCCCATTCACGGGCGGGAAAAACCAGGGAGAGCGGCCTGGATGAAGAAACCGCCGCGGGAAAGCGCAACTGTAACAAGGGAGATTCGGGATGAAGAAAGGGTGGAACGTAACGGCGATCATGATGCTGGCGGCCGTGGCGGCAGCGCTCTGGGGATGCCTGGAGGCTTCGCCCCGGCCGGGCCCCAAGCCGGCCGAACAGGTCTCCGCGCCCGTGATCTCTCCCGAAACCGGGACCTGGGCAACGCCAGTGGAAGTGGACATCTGGGAGCCCACCCCGGGCGCCGCCGTGCACTACACGCTCAATGGAGAAACCCCGACGAGCGCTTCGACTCTGTTTACGGGGCCCTTCACCCTCTCCCAATCGACCACCGTCAGAGCCGTCGCCATCCTGGACGGGATGGACGACAGCCCGGTGACCGAGTCGGCCCTCACCCTTATCCCCGGCGTTATCATGACCACGACATCCCTTCCGGCCGGCCAGGACGGCGTGGCCTACTCACACGCGCTGCAGGCGGAGGGGACCGGGACACCGTTTTCCTGGTTCACGCGCCCCGTCGGTATTTTTTTCTTTCCCAATACCTTCTCGACGACCGGGACGGCTCAGGGGTGGAAAGGTGCACAGGAATCCGGCTGGGACCTGGCGCTGCCGTTTTCCTTCCCCATCGGCGGTTCCGCTTACACGTGTTGCCGGGTGAACGCCGACGGGGTGCTCGGTTTCGGACCGGGCGGGGAAATGGGCTACACCGCCAAAGTGATGGTCCTGCGGAACACCATGGACACCCTGGACGGCGACATCTTCGTCGACGCCTCGACGGGATCGGTCACGGTCCGCTGGCAGGGGACATACCGCTCCGATTCCAAGGCGGCCTCACGGAACTCCGAGGCGGATGACGTCAACATCTCCGTGACCCTCTTCCCGGACGGCCGGATTCTGATGAAGTACGGCGACGGAAACGTCCACGGCGGGACCATCGCGGTCTTCACACCGGACGGGCCGTTCGTCAGCGGTCGGAGCAACGCCGGGAGCCAGTCCCAGGCGGAGGACCTCCTTTTCCAGCCCTCGGCGCTCCCTCCTGGGTTGTCCCTCTCGGCCGACGGAGTGCTTTCCGGAATCCCGGGAGCCGCGGGAACCTTCAGCGTTTTCATCGGGGTCTACGACAGCATCGGTGGGGCGGACTTCCGGCTTTTCCCATTGATAATAGAGCCCAACGCCAACATTCTCCCGGACCCGGTGGTCGAACCCCCGGCCGGGGAATACTTCAGCCAGGTCAGCGTCCAGGCGACCTCTTCCGCGAGCGGGGCCACGTTGCGCTACACCACGGACGGGTCCGACCCGACGGAGAGTTCGTCGGTCTACGCGGGGCCCGTCGTCCTGACCCTTCCCGAAGGGAGCGGCCCCAGCAGGGTCTGTTACAAGGTGAGGGCGTTCCAGGAGGGCTTCACGCCCAGCCACGTCATCACGTCCTGCTATGACCTGCTGCCCCCGACCCAGCTCCCGACCCCCCACATTCAACCCAACGGCGGGACCTTCTTCGGCAGCGTAACCGTCCGCATCAGCTTCTCCGGCGGTGAAGGCAAGGCAAGCGGATCCCTGCAAGGCGCCCTGGACCCTGCCGAGATCCGCTACACCCTCGACGGTTCGGACCCCACACCCCAATCTGCGCTCTACACGACCCCCTTCACCCTCACGGAACCGACGACGGTAAAGGCTCGGGCCTACCTGCCCCCCTGCCCGGAGAGTGCCGTGGCCACGGCGGTATTCGACGTGAAGGCCGCGGTGGTCATCGCCACCGACACCCTGCCCCCGGCCGTCCAGTTCGAGCCGTACACGGCCATGCTGGAAGCCTCGAGCGGCACCCCGCCGTATACGTGGTCCTCCGGCCGGAGCTACCTCGAGTCGTCGGCCCCGAACTCCTTTGCGGAGCAAGGGGTTTCCCAGGGGTGGTCCGGGAGCACGGGATACTGCTACGAGTATGAGCTGCCGTTCCCTTTCCTCTTCTATGGAGAGTGGTTCACCCGGTGCTGGGTGTCCGTGGACGGGGCGGTGCGGTTCGACCATGGCGGGAGCATCGGCGGGTTGGCCGGCGCCAAGGCGATCGCTGCCCTGTACGACAGTCTGGACACACGAGGCGTTTACGTGGCCTCGGGCCCGGACAGCGTGACCTTCCGGTGGAGCGGTTACTACCGGTGGTCCTCGGACCCGTTCAACATGTCCCTGACCCTCTTCCGGGACGGCGGGGTCCGGATGCGCTTCGGGAGCGGAAACGTCCAGGGCGGGGCGATCGGTCTTTTCAGCGGTGACGGCCGGACTTTACTGTACAGCACGCACAGCGGCTATTCGGACCTGGGGAACGCCGAGGACATCCTCTTCACCCCCCAGGGCCTTCTCCCGGAGGGGCTCGACCTCTCGACGGGCGGCGTGGTTTCCGGTTCCCCCCTGGTGAGCGGGGCCTTCGTCGTGAAGGTGTCCGTGCGCGACACCGCCGGTTCCACCGCCGTGAAGGACCTTCCCCTCACCGTGGACCCCAAGGTGGCCCGGCCCGTGATCACACCGCCCGGTGGGCCGGTCACGCCGGAGGACCGGGTGACCCTCTCCACGGCGACACCCGGCGCCACGATCCGATACACCGTCGACGGGACCGAGCCCACGGCCCAGTCCGAAATCTATGCGACCCCGATCGCCCTCACCCAAAACACGGTGATCAAGGCGAAGGGGTTCCTGGACGGTGCCCACGACAGCGAGACCGCGGAAGCGTCCTTCACCTTCATCCCGGTGGGCGGGACCCTGATACACGAGGGGCCCCTGGAGCACGATACCACCTGGCATGCCGGCTATGTCCACCGGATGACGGGGGACGTGACGGTCCCGGTCGGGGTGACGCTGACCTTGGCGCCGGGCACGGAAATCCGTGTCGTCGCCGGGGCCGATTCCACCGCGTCGGGCAACGACCCTGGCCGGTGTGAACTGATCGTGCGGGGGCGCCTGGTCGCCCCGGGGACCGCCGCCCAGCCGGTTCGGTTTGTCTCCGAGGCCCTCACGCCGGATCGGGGGGACTGGTACGGCATCCGGTCCGAAGGGACCTTCGACGGGGCCATGCAGCCGCTGGCGCTGGACTACTGCGAAGTCCGCCACGCCGTGCGCGGGATCTCGCTGGACACCGCCTACGACCGGACCCTTTCCCTGCACGACTGCGCCGTGAGCTACACGCTGGAGCAGGGGATCTACGCCTACGCCCGCAGCGGGGCGAAGGTCATCGCCGACCTGCAGGGGAACCAGGTCCTCTATGCCCAGGGCAGCGGGATCGAGTTGTCCGCGCAAGGCTGTGCCCTGGCCGGCGGACAGTATGTCTACAGCAGCATCCAGGGGACGCTTTCCGGGAACACGGCGAACTTCAACAACCAGAACGGGATCGCGGTGTCGAGTTATTACTCCGACCAATCCCGGGTCGACGTGACCCTGTCGGGGAACACGGTCGAGGGCAGCGGGATCGACGGGTACAACGGGATTTCCGTCTACGGTCGCGGGACGCTCCGCGCGACGGGGAACACCCTCAGCGGCAACGGCAACGCGGGTCTGTACCTCAGCGGTCCGAGCGGCCTGACCTGGAACGCCGTCATCGCCCGGAACCAGGTCATGAACAATGCGGGGGCAGGGATCCAGGCCGATTGCGGGAACGGCGGGACCCTCTCCGTTTCCGCCAACGAGGTGTCCGGCAACCAGGAGGGGATATTGCTGAACGGAACCCCCACCCTGCCGGCGACCCTGTCGGCCACCCTGAACCGGGTTTCCGGAAACGGTTCCACGGGTGTGAACGTGTACAGCGGACGCCCCGCGGACGTGCTGTTCAACGAGGTGCACGAGAACCTGTGGGACGGGGTGTACCTTTACGCCGGCAGTGGGACGGCGGTACGTTTCAACAGCTTGTGGGGCAATGCGGAATGGGCCTTCGACCTGGTGGACGGCAACGCCGGCGCCGTGGACGCGCAGGGGTGCTGGTGGGGCGCGTCGACCACCGCGGAGATGGCCGCGGGCGGCAACCCCAGGAACATCGCCCGCATCCAGGACAACTTCGACAACGCCTACAGGGGCGTGGTGGACTACTCCGCCTGGGCGATGGAAGCCATCGTGCTGCCCGCTGCCGCGAAATCGGTCATCGTGACCCCGCTCCCCGGGGAGGTGCGCAAGGCCGCGACCGTGCACCTCAGCGGCTTTTCCGTGGCCCCGGACGGGGTCGCCCGGGTGACGGTCTCGCTGGACGGGGGGCTCACCTGGCTCACGGCCGAGGGGACCACCCGCTGGGCGCTGGACTGGGAAGCCCCGGCCGACGGCGCCTACACCGCCCTGGTCAAGTCGGTGGACCTCCTGGAGCAGGAGGAGACCACCCCCTCGAGTGTGACCTTCACCGTGAATCGCTCGGTGCCGGTGACCACCTCGGGCACCCTGACGGCCGACGAATCCTGGACCGGCGACATGACCCTCACCGGTGACGTGACGGTCCCCGCCGGCATCACCCTGACCCTCTCCCCGGGCGCCCATGTCAAGGCCCTGGCCGGGTCCGACGACCAGGGCGGCGGGGAGGACCCGTCGCGAATCGAGTTGATCGTGCGGGGCGTGCTCCAGGTGGAAGGGACCCCGGCGGAACCGGTGAGCTTCGACTCGGCCTCGGCGAACCCGGTGAAGGGCGACTGGTACGGCATCCGGGCGGACGGGCAGGGCAGTCTGACGGTGGCACACGCCATCATCGCCCGCGCGGTGCACGGCCTCCACGTCGAGGCCGCCGGCGCCCTTTCTCTGAGCGTGGCGGACAGCGTCGTGCAGCAGTGCAGCGGCACCGGCATCCGCGTCGGCGCCACGTCCGGCGGGCCGGTCTCGGTAAACGTCACCGGCACCCAGGTCACGGACAACGGCCAGGACCCCGGGAGCGCCGACGGCATCCGTCTGGAGGGCGAGATCGCGGGGACCTTGACGGGGAACACCTTCTCCCGCAACCCGGGCCGCGGCCTCTATGCCCGGGGGACCGGCGCCGGCCTGTCCCTTCTCGCGGACGGCAACACGGCCGGTGACAACCAGACCGCGGGCTTCTATTTCGAGGGTACAATGGCGTCCGGCGGACTTCGGGTGAGCCACAACACGGCGTCCGGCAATGGGGCCGCGGGGTTCGACACCCGGGTGGTCAACGGTTCGGGCGGACCGATCGGAATCCTGGACAACCAGTCCTTCAGCAACCACGGCAACGGCTTCACGGCCGAAGGGGGCAGCTCCGCCCGCTTCCTGCGCAACGAGGCGCACCACAACGACGGCGCCGGCCTATCCTTATCTTATATGTCCGAGCCCGAAGTGGTGGGGAACGCCCTTCACGACAACCAGGGCTGGGGCCTCGCCTGCATCACGAGCGGCTCCCCGGCCGCGGTCCTCTACAACACCGTCCAGGCCAACGCCGGCGGCGGGGTGAAAATCAGCGGCGAGACGGGGACGGTGGTCCGCCATTGCACCCTGGCGGGCAACGGTTCGACGGACCTGTCCAACGAGGGTTATCGGCCGATGGACGCCCGCGCCAACGCCTGGGACGCGGCGACCGCCGCCGAGATGGCCGCGGGCGGCAATCCCAAGAACATCGCCCCGATCCTGGACGCTTACGATGACCCATCCAAGGGCGTGGCGGACTATTCGGGGTGGGTGTCCACCCCTGCTGTTCTCCCCGCGCTCCCCGTGTCGGAAATCACCCGACCCGGTGAAAACCTGGTCCTTCACGCCTCCCGGCTGCGCCTGCGGGGCGTCGCCTGGGCCCCCGAGGGGGTGTCCCGGGTGGAGGTGAGCCTCGACGGGGGGGCCACGTGGTCCATCGCCGAGGGTAAGCCGGTGTGGCATTACGACTGGACGGTGAACGGAACCGGCACCTTCGTGCTGCTGAGCCGCGTGGTGGACGCCCTGGGCGCGGTGGAAACCCCCGGGCCGGGCGTCACCGTCACCCTCGACGGCGGTTTGCCCACCACGTGCGGCGAACTGGCCGCAAACGAGACCTGGAGCGGGGACGTGACCCTGCGGGGAGACGTCACCGTCCCGGACGGGGTGACGCTGACCCTGTCCCCGGGGACCCGGGTGAACGTCCTCCCGTCCGCCGACTGGACCGAGTCGGGCAGCGACCCGGCGACCACGGATCTCCTCGTCGCCGGGAACCTGTCAGCCGCCGGGACCGAGGTGTCGCCGATCCTCTTTACGTCGGCCTCCACTGGGACGGGCGTCCCGCTGGCCGGGGAATGGGGCGGCCTCTGCCTGCGCCCGGCCGCGCCCGGGGCCCTCTCGCTCTTCCGCTGCACCGTGGAGTACGCGAAAATCGGTGTGGACCTGGAAACCAGCCGGGAAACCACCCTGTCGATGAGCGGCTGCACCCTCCGCTTCAACCGCACCGACGGTGCGCGGCTGGTGAACACCGGCGCATCGCCCCTCGCCCTCGACCTCGAGGGGAACACGGTGAGCGGCAACGGCGGCAACGGGATCACGACCTCGGCCGGGATCGTCTCCGGCAACCCCGCCTGGCGCTTCGCCCTCAACACCGTGACGGGCAATGGGGCCGCCGGCATCGACGCCTCCACCGGCAGCGCCGTCGCGACTTTCTTCCGGAACACCGTCACCGGCCAGGGTGCGGAGGGGATCACCCTCTTCAGCAGTTCCGAGCCGCCCGAGGTGGCCTGGAACACGGTCCGGCAGAACGCCCGGGCCGGGATCGCCCTGAACTTCACTGGTCCCGCGGGGAAAACCGCAGTGGTCCACCACAACACCGTCACGCACAACGCCTCCGCCAACTGGTGGGACGTCGACCACCAGGGCGGGGCCGGGATCTCCCTCTACGGGTCCGGTTCCACGGCGGTGCGCTTCAACAACCTGTGGGACAACGGTGCCCACTACGACCTCAACAACTCCGGCCCCGCCGGCGTGGACGCGCGCTTCAATGCGTGGGGACCGGCGAACACCGCGGAGATGGCCGCGGGCGGAAACCCCAAGAACCTCTCCCGGGTCTGGGATGTATTCGACCGCGACACCCGGGGCGCCGTGGACTACAATGAATGGTTCGCGGCCGCCCTGCCGTTGGGCGAGGCACCCCTGTGCCGGGTCACCTCCCCCGCGGAGGGCACGGAAATGCCGCTGGGCGAAACGCTTCACCTGGCGGGCCTGGCCATGGCGCCCCAGGGCGTCGATGCGGTCGAGGTGAGCGCCGACGACGGCGCCACGTGGACCGCGACGAGCCCCGTTTTCACCGGAATCCCGGACCTGTGGCAGTGGGAGTGGACACCCGCCGTTGCCGGGACCTTCACCCTGCGGAGCCGGGTGATCATTGCGGGGATCCCTCTGGAAACGCCGGGCGGCACCCTTGCCGTCACGGTGACGCAGACGGACACCACGCCCCCGGTCCCGCCCACCGTGAACCCGCCCGCGACGCCCACCAACATGTCGCCGTGTTCTCTGTCGGGCGCCAAGGAGACCGGCGCTTCCATCCGGATCAACGGGACCGAGACGGTCCCCGTGGGCCCGGAAACGGCGTGGGCCTGCGCCTGGCCGCTGACCGAAGGGTCGAACAACATGCAGGTCCTCTCCATGGACGCGGCGGGCAACGCCAGCGACCCCGTCGCCGTGACGGTGGTCTACGACGTCACGCCGCCCCACGCCGTGACCGAACTGGTTGCCTCGGACCGCGGGGACGGCACCTCCGTCACCCTGGACTGGTCGGGCTACGACGCGGTTCTTGACGGCGACGTGGCCCTCTACCGGGTCTACGCCCGGGACGCGGTCTTCGCGTCGCTGGAGGGCCTGACCCCCGCGATGACGCTCCCCGTGGGCACAACGCACACGGACGTGACCGGGCTGACCAAGGGACAGCCCTGGTTCTTCGCCGTGGCCGCCCAGGACTGGGCCGGCAACTTCCGGACGGCGGTGACGCCGGTGTCCGCGACGCCGCGGGACACCCGCGCCCCCGAGGAGGCCGTCAATGTGCGCCTCCAGTCGGGCCCGGACCGGCTGAGCCTGGCCTGGGACCCCTCCCCGAACACCGCCGGCGATCTGGTGATGTACCGGGTCTACGTAGACGCCCAAGTCCCCGGCACTGACGTACCGGCCGCCCAGATGACCTTCGAACAGGCCGGCCTGGCCCCCGCCACGTCCCACGCCTTCCGGGTGACCGCGGTGGACGCCGACGGCAACGAGAGCGCCGGCATCGGCGCCACGGGGTGGACCTTCCTGCACAACCCCGCGGGGTTGAACGCCGCGACCGCCAGCCGCCGGGTGACCCTCGCCTGGCAGCCGGTCCAGCCGTCGGCGGCCCTGGCCCACTACGCCGCCTACCGCAACGAGACCCCGTTCACCAGCGTGGCGGGGATGACCCCCTTCGCCCTCGTCACCGAGTGCCAGGCGACCGCCGACGAACTCATCGACGGCCGTGCCTATTACTTCGCCGTGACCGCCGTGAACGTGACGGGCGGCGAGGACAAAGCCGTGACCACGGTAACAGCGACACCGAGCGCGGGGCCGGCCTTCACCGGCGTGTTCTGGGATGGCGCCCCCCTGGCCGACGGCGCGGTCCTCTCCCAGCCGGGCACGGTTTCCGCCACCTTCGAAAAGATGGAGGAGACCGCCCGTGTGACCTTCTCCCTGGACGGAACAACGCTTGGCATCGACGCCGACCGGACGGACGGTTTCTCGGTGAGCGTGAACCTGAACCTGATCGCCGACGGCCCCCACGCCCTCACCCTGGCCGCCGAGGACATCTACGGGAAGAGCGTCCCGCTCACCCGCGCCGTCACGGTTACCCTCGCGGCACCGCTCCTCCCTCCCGTCATCACGACCCCTGTGGACGGGGCGGCCGTGGACACGCGGGACATCCCCCTGACGGGGACGGGCATCTATGGGACCGAGGTCGAGGTCTACCTGAACGGGACGACGCAGGGCAGCCCGATCGCCGTCGGCCCGGACGGGGCCTTCGGTGGGACCCTTACCCTGGCCGACGGGGAGAACACCCTGCAGGCCGCCGCCCGCAACCGCGCGGGCGTTGGTCCGCTCGGGCCCGTGCCCGCATTGCGAATCTCGTGCCTGGCGAACCCGCCGGCGGCGCCGGACGTGCTCCGGGCTACAGCAAGGGAAGCAGGCGCCATCCGATTGACCTGGGTTCCCGCGGGCGCCCAGGACCTCTCCGGCTTCAACGTCTACCGGGCCGCGCAGCCCTTCACGACGTTCCCGGAAGCCGTGAAGGTCAACGCCTCCCCCGTCGCCGGGACCGTCTTCGAGGACACCCCGGCGCAGGAGGAGACCTGGTACTACCGGGTCACCGCCATCAACCGGGCGGGCCTGGAAGGCAACCCATCGGAGATGGCTTCCGCCGTGTCCGACCGGACGCCGCCCCGGGCGCTTTCCCTCGAGTACACCCCCGGCCCCGGGACACCCTTCCAGGGCGGCCGTTTCGGCGTCGGGCGGGTGGACGTGCGCCTTACGGTGAGCGAACCGCTCCTCACCACGCCGTTCCTGGGCATCGTCCCGAACCAGGGCGCGGCCCTCGCCGTAATCCTGCAGAAAGAGTCCGATACGGTCTACACCGGATCGTTCCAGGTCATCCAATACACTCCGTCGGGTACGGCCCACGCCGTCCTGTCGGCCCGCGACACCGCGGGCAACCGCGGCACGGCCGTCGATGCCGGCGCCACGGTGGAACTCGACACGGAAGGGCCGGCGCTCACCGCCCTGGTCCTCACCCCGGCGGCCCCGATCCCCAACGATCCGGCGGCGCCCGTGACGGTCCAGCTCGCCCTGACCCTGAGCGAAGCGCCCGCGGCGGGGACGGTCCCGGACCTCTACTACACCCTGTCCGCCGTCTCCCAGACCCCGCAGCGCCTGGATCTGGCCCCCATTGCGGGCGGCTGGGAAGGCGCCCTCACGCTGCCGGCGGACGCCGGCGCCGATGGCGGCGAGTGGCTCGTCTTCACCTTCCACGCGGTGGACGACCTCGGCAACGCCGGCACCCGCATCGCCGGCCGCTCCGCCTTCGAGGTCTACCAGGGCGAGCTGCCTGCCCTGGCCGCCCCGGTGATCACCGGGAAGGCCCTCCCGGGCGGCAACCTCTCCCTGGCCTGGAACCCCGTGTTCGGCGCCTCGGATTACGAGGTCTTCATCAGCGCCGCGCCCGGCGACGGCGTCACGCCGCCCGCGGAGCCCGGGGTTTCCCTGGGTCGCACCAGCGGGGCGACCGCCTTCACCCACAAACCGGCCCTCGACGGGCATTACAAGCTGGCCGTGCGCAGCGTCCGCGTCGCCAACGGCCAGGAGGCCCTGAGCGATCTCGGCAACGTCGTGGAACTGCTTTCCGACTCCGTTGCTCCCCAGGCGGCCGCCAACCTCCGGCTGACCCTGGTGGGGCAGGGGATCAAGGCCGAGTGGGACGCCTCCCCCAGCGCCCTGGCCGGTGAGTCCGTCACCTACGCCCTGTACCGCGCCGAGGCGGAGATCCTCTCCCTCGACGGCCTGACGCCCGTGGCGGACAAGCTCGCCGCCCTGGAGGCGGTGGACGCCGCGCCGGGGCCCGGCGGGCACTACTACACCGTGGTCGCGACGGACGCCGTGGGGAACGTGTCCCCGCTCGCCCCGTGCGCCTACCTCAACCCGGGGCTGCTCCCCGTCGCTTCCCTGGCCGTCTCCCGGACCGTGGGCGAAACGCCCTTGCTCACGTGGACCCACCCGGCCACGGGTCTCGCGGGCTTCAACGTCTACGCCGGCGAGCCCGGCGGCCTGACGCTGCTCAACGCCGCGCCCGTCACGGCGCCGCCCTTCACCGACGCCACCTACCACGAGGGCGCCCGCCTGTACACCGTCACGGCGGTGGACGCGGCGTGGCAGGAAAGCCCCGGCCGGAGCCTCCGGCTGCCGGCGGTCCGCCTGGCCCTCCCCGCGGGGCTGGTGATCCGGCGCGGGACGCTCCAGACGGTGGACGTAGCGGTGACCAACCTGGACAGCCGACCCCTTGAAGGCGCCGTGCTGAACCTCGACCTGAAGGGACGCACCCACGTTTCCGACCCCTTCGGCCTGGCCGGCGGGGAGGCGAAGACCGTCCCCCTGGTGGTGGGCGGCTACCGCGACCTGGCCGGGAACGAGCCTGTCCGGACCGAACTGGCGGTGACGCCGGGCGCCAACGAACGCGCGTCGCTGGCCCTGAACGGTCTCCTCCAGGCGGCCGATCCTTCCGAGAATCCCTACGGCCTCACCCTGAACACAGGCACCATGCTGCGCGGCGGCAACGCTGCCGTCGGCTTCACCTTCACCAACGCCACCGGCGTGGAGGTGGAACTCCGGACGGCCCGCCAGAACGGCGCCCAACCTTCCGCCGAGTTGCGCTTCGAGCTGGTCTCCTCCCGCGACGGCGTCATCGCCTCCGCCCCGGTGCACCAGTTCCTGGGGCAGGGCGTGACGCTCCTGCCGGATGGCGCCGCCGTGGCACGCGTCGCCCCGGGGGCCTCCTTCACCTCCGCCTCGGGTTCCCTGCACGTCCCCTCGGGGGCCGCGGGCGACCTGACGCTGCGCCTGACCCTCGATGCGATCCACTACCGGACCGGCACGCCTGAGCACGTGGCGGTGGAGGGCTTCGCCCGCTCCATGCCGGTGACCCTCCAGGAAGCCCCCTACCGGGGCGAGGTGACGGGGGTAACGCCCGAGTCCTCCGACGGGAGCGTGCCCGTGGTGATCACCGGCCGCGCCCTGGACGGAGGCGGGAACCCCGTCCCCTCCAGCCCGCTGAAGCTGGTGGTGTCCAACCAGGGCTTCGACCGGAGCACCGATCTCACCACTGGGGCCGACGGGTCCTTCTCCACGACCTTCACCCCGAACCGGGGCGAGGGCGGCCTCTACGAGACCTGGGCCAACCACCCGGCGGTGACCGAGCGGGCGGCGCAGCGCAGCTTCGTCATCCGCTACGTCCGGATCACGCCGTCGGCCCTGGACGCCCGCTTCCCCCGGAACTACCCCGCCCGGTTCACCCTGACCCTGCAGGCCTCGCCGGGGACGCCGGCGGAAAACCTCCGCCTGGCGCCCGACGGGTCCCTCCCCGCCGGGGTGCGCCTGATCGAGACCGACACCGTGAACCTGGCCGCGGGCGCGGCCGGCACCCTCTCCTTCGTCCTGGGCGCCGACAACACGGCCCCGGAGACGGGGGACCTCACCCTGGCGCTGGTGGGCGCCGCCCCCGCCAACGAGACGTGGGGCCGGCTCGCCGTCCACTTCACCCTGAGCGCCTCGGCGACGGGGGCGAAGGTCACCCCCAGCCCGCTCCAGGCGGGCGTGGCCCGGGGCGGGAGCGTCGTGACGACCGCCGTCCTGGAGAACATCGGCATCCAGGCCCTGGAGGGGACCCGGCTCCGGCTCCTCGACCTCGAGGGGAACCCCGTCCCGTCCTGGCTGGGGCTCAACGGTTCCGGCCCCGACGGCGTGCTGCAACTCGGCCGCGTGGCCGTGGGCGAAAAGCGGCCCTTCAGCTTCACGGCCGCCCCGGGGGCCGACGTGCCCCTGTCGGGGACCAGCCCCTACGCCTTCATGCTCCACGTGGACGGCGACAACGCCGTCCCATCCCAGGTCCCGGTCTTCGTGTACGTGGGCGAGTCGGGGTCCGGCTCCCTGCTCCTCAAGGCCACCGACCTGTTCTACGGCGTCTCCAACTCGGGGGTCGAGGGGGCGCGCGTGACCCTGACCCGGGAGGACGGCTTCACCCCGGCCCTGGAAGCGACCACCGACGCCGGCGGCGAGGCCCTCCTGTCGGACCTCCCCGCGGGCGACTACAAGTACCGGGTGAACGCGGCGCACCACGACACCGCCATCGGCTGGGTCCGGGTCAACCCGGGCGTCACCACGCCGGTGCAGGTGCCCCTGAACTACCAGTTGGTTTCGGTGGAGTGGGAAGTGCGGCCCATCGTCATCGGCGACCTCTACGAGATCGTCCTGCACGCCACCTTCCAGACCAGCATCCCCGCCCCGACCCTGGACGTGGAGCCCGCCTCCGTCACCCTGGACCCGGCGATGCAGCCCGGCCAGGTGTTGAGCGGCGAGGTCCAGGTCACCAACAACGGCCTGATCACCGCCTCGGGAATCCGTTTCACCCTGCCCGCGGCCGACCCCCGCTACCGGGTCGAGTACCTCGCGGTGCCCCCCGACACGCTTCACCCGCACGAGTTCTTCCGCATGCCCTACCGGGTGACGAAGCTGACGGGGACCCCGCCGGGCGCGGACCCGTGCCACATCTTCTCCGCCATCGGCGTCTTCTCCTTCAGCTACCTCGGAGGCGACCAGCAGGTTTACACCGGCAGTTCCCCCGTGTGCTGGGCCGAGAACTTCCCCGCGGCGTGCCTGGATTCGTCCGGGGGTGGCGGCCTCATCGACCTGAACCTCCCCGAGGGGAACAACAACGGTCTCCCTGGGGCCGAGGTCAACGAGCCGGGGCAGCCGCTGTGTGACAGCGGCGCCGCCTGCACGGCCACGGTGCGCTTGCAGATCGCCCAGGAACTGAGCCTGGAGCGCCAGGCCTTCGACGCCCGCATGAAGATCTCCAACGGCGCTGCCGGGATGAACGTCGGCAATGTCCGGGTGGAAGTCCTCTTCAAGGACGCCCAGGGCAACCCCGTCACCGCCACCAACGACCCGAACGACACCACGGCCGCCTTCTTCCTCCGGGCGGACAGCGACACGGTGACCGGTTTTACCGACGGCGCCTGGACCGCGGTCGACGTCCCCGCCGGGACGTCGTCCGAGATGCACTGGCTCATCGTCCCCGCGCCGGGGGCGGGCGGGACCGCGCCGACGGGCAAACTCTACACCGTCGGGGCGCGGCTCTCCTACACCCTGGGCGGCGAGGCGAACCAGCGGGAAATCCTGCCCGATTCCATCACCGTGCTCCCCATGCCCGAACTGCGGCTGGATTACTTCCTCCCCACCGACGTGAGCGGCGACGATCCGATGACCGCCGACGTGGTGGAACCCGAGGCGCCCTTCCCGCTGGGGCTGCTCCTGCGCAACACCGGCTACGGGATGGCGAAGGCCCTGAAGATCGAGTCCGCCCAGCCGAAGATCGTTTCCAACGACCAGGGGCTGCTGGTGAAGTTCACCATCGAGGGGACGGAAGTCAACGGCGCCGCCGCGACGCCCTCCCTCGCCGCGGACTTCGGCGACGTCGCCCCGCAGGGCAACGCCGTCGCCCGCTGGATCATGACCTCCTCCCTGTGCGGCCGCTTCGTCTCCTTCGAAGCCACCTACACCCACGACGACGGCCTGGGCGGCACGCTCACCTCCCTGATCAAGGAAGTGAAGACCCACGGGCTGCTCAAGGACGTCCGGGTGGACCTCCCCGGACGGGACACCCTCCGCGACTTCCTGGGGTACGAGCGCGCCGGCAACGGCGACCCCGTGGACGGCACCCTGGCGGTGTACGAGTCCCAGGGGACCGTCACCCCCGTGTCCGACCAGTCCGCCGGCGCCGTGCTGGAGCCGGTCGAGGGCGCCCCCGGGCGCTACACCCTGCGGCGCGATCCCGCGGCCCAGGACCCCGGCTTCGTCACCGTTGCCACGGCCGACCCCTTTGCCGGGACCAAGGTCCTGCAGAGCGTGACGCGCTCCGACGGCAAGGTCGTCGATCCCGACAATGCCTGGCTCCACCGGAAGTGGGTGTCAGGCGGGAACTGGGTATACACCCTTCACGTGTTCGACTTCGACTCCGCCGGATTGACGTACGACGTGGTCTTCGCGGACGCCGTCACCGGCAACCGTGCCCCCGTACTAGCCTACATCGGGCCCCGCTCCGTCTCCGTCGGGTCGCAGCTCGGCCTGCAGGTCCTGGCTTCCGACCCCGACGGGACCGTCCCCGTGATCACCACCTCCGCCCTGCCCGACGGGGCCGCGTTCACGGTGACCTCCACCAACCCCGAGGCGGGCTCCGCGGTCGGGGAGTTCTTCTGGTCCCCGACGGCCGCCCAGCAGGGCGAGTACTGGGTGACCTTCACCGCCGCCGATGCCGACGGCCTCACCGACTCCGAAACCGTCCACGTCACCGTGGGCGACGGGACCGCCCCGGTGCAGTCCCCCGTCCTCTACGAGCCGGCGGATGGCCTGTGCGTCGCGTCCAGCCCCCTCACCATCTCGGGGATGTCCCGGGAGGGCGACGCGGTCGTCCTCTACGCCAACGGCCAGCGCCGCGGGGATCCCGCCCCCGTGGACCGCGTCACCCGGAACTTCCGGGGCGCCCTCCCCCTGACCGTGGGAATCAACACCGTCGAGGCCGCCTCGGCGGGTTGCTTCGGCGAAGGGCCCAAGTGCGCCCCCGTCACGGTGGTCTACGACCCGGCCGGGGCCGTCGCCCCGGTGAACGTGACCGCCGAATCGCGCGAGGCGGGTGTGGTCCGCCTCACCTTCAGCACGGGCATCCAGCCTAATATCGAGAAAATCTTGGTTTACCGTGCCGCCCAGCCCTTCACCGCCGCCGCCGAAGCGTCGGTGGCCGCGGAACTGGCGGCGGACGCCTACTCGTATGACGACCTGCCCCCCGCGGACGGCGCCTGGTACTACCGACTGCGGGTGGTCAAGCGCAACGGCCTGGAAAGCGGCCTCTCGCAACAGGTCACCGCGGTTTCCGATCGGGTGCCCCCGGCCGCGACGAGCCTCACCCTCACGCCCCGCGGCCCTGTGGTTGGCAACCGCGTGGGCCCCGGTCCCGTGGACGTGGCCCTTGCCGTCAGCGAGCCGCTCCTGGCCACACCCTTCATGAGCTTCGCCCCCGCTGGCGGGACAGCCATCCCCATCGCCCTGCGTGCGGGGGAAGGGAACACGTACACCGGCGCCTTCCAGGTCACCTCCCGGACACCCTCGGGGCTCGGCCATATCGTCCTCTCCATGCGCGATATGGTGGGCAACCGAGGCACCGAAGTGCCGCCCGACGCCACCCTGCTCCTCGACACCGCCGGTCCGGTGGTGAAGGTCCTCTCCGTCGCCCCGCCCTCGCCCATCTGCAACGACACGGCTGTGACGCTCTCCATTGACCTTACCTTCGACGAGGCTTTCACGGGCGAGAACGTACCCTATCTGGACTACGTGCTCTCCAGCACCCACCCGTATCCCACGGCGGTGGCCCTGACCAAGGTGTCCGACCTGCAGTGGTCCGGCAGCTTCACCCTTCCGGCCGACGCCGGGTCGACCCCGGAAACCCTCTCCTTCAGCTATCGCGGCGTGGACGACCTTGGCAACGTCAGCACCCGCATCGACGGCCGGAAGAGCTTCGACGTCTACCAGGGCGCCCTGCCGCCCCTTTCCGCCCCCACCGGCCTTCGCGCCGTGAGCGCCCCGGGCGGGAGGATCGTCCTGTCGTGGAACGGCGTCACCGGCTCGGCGGACTACCGCGTCTACCGCGCCGACGGCGAGGGCCCCCTGGCCCTGCTGGCGTCCTCGGGCGGGTCCACCGGCTACACCGACGAGCCCGGCGTGGACGGGACCTACCGCTACGCCGTCTCCAGCCTGCGGGTGGAGAACGGGACGCCGGCCGAAAGCGCCCTCAGCGCCGAGGCCCAGGGCGTCGCCGACTCCGTGCCGCCGAACGCTCCTTCCAACCTGCGCCTCACCCTCACGGGCAACGGCGTGAAGGCCCAGTGGGACGCCCCCGTGCCCTTCACCGAAACCGTGACCTACTCCCTCTACCGCGGCGGCGAGGAGATCACGGACGTCGCCGGGCTCACCCCGGTGGCCTCCGAGATTGCCGTCCTGACGGTCGTCGACCCCGCGCCCACCCACGATACACCCTTCTACGCCGTGGTGGCCGTGGACGCGGCGGGGAACGTCTCCGCTCCGAGCCCGTCGGCCTTCCTGAACGCGGACCTGCTCCCGGTGAGCGGCCTCACCCTCGAGCGCACGGACAACGGCTTCCCCGTCCTCACCTGGACGGCGGCGGCCGCCCCCTCCATCGTGGGCTACAACGTCTACGCCGGGCCCGAGGGGCGCGAAGTGCGCCTCAATGGCCTGGTCCTCACCGACAAGACCTTCACCGACGACACCTGGGACGGGGCCGTGCGGCGCTATGCCGTGGCCGCGGTGGACGAGTACGGCCGGGAGAGCCTGCGCCGCGCCGTCACCCTGCCCCTCCTGGACGTGGGCGTGACCGCTGTGCCCACCCTGGCCCGCGGCGAAATGAACCCCGTGACCGTGGGCGTGGCCGGCCTGTGCGAGCTGAACCTGGCCGAGGTGCGCGCCGGGATCCGGCTCGCCGGTAAGGACCACGTCTCGCCGAAGTTCGCGCTGGCGCCCAACGGGAGCAAGCCCGACGCCGTGGTGGTGGTGGGCGGCTACCGCGACCTGCCGGATTCGGCCGCCTTCAGCGCCTATGCCGAGGTGATTCCGAGTCCGGGCGACCGGGTGGTGATCCGCAAGACCGGCGGGGTCTTCCCCGTGACGGACGGCGTGGGCTCCTACACCGTCGACATTCTCCAGGACCCCATCGTGGCCGGCGGCGGCGGCGGCGTGCGTTTCCGCCTCGTCAACCACACCCCCGCGAGCGTCGACCTCGTCACAGCCACCAACGCGGGCGCCGTCCCCTCCACCGAGGTGAGGATGCGCCTGCTGGACGCCGACGGCGTGGAACTCTCCCGGGCCTCCCTCAAGCAGACCACCGGCGGCGGGGTGTACAACCTGGCGGGCGGCACCACCATCGCCCGCATCGGCTCCCCCGAGGAGTCCGCGGCGGGCGGCGACGCCGACACCTGGACCTCCGACCCCGTCTTCCTCACGGCGCCCCTGAACGCGAAGGCGCCCCTCTCCGTAATGCTTGACATCGACCAGGTCCACTACCGCGTCGGGGAGCGGGAACACGTGGCCATCCAGGGCTTCTCCGTCACGAAGGGGGACATCGCCCTGGCCGACCCGCCCTACACGGGCGCCGTCACCTCGGTGACGCCTTCCGACTCCTTCGGCACCGAGCCTGTCCTCATCTCCGGGACGGTGACCGACAAGGCCACGGGCGAGCCCAAACCCGAGGCGGACCTCGTCCTCCTCCTCGTCACCGATGGCTTCGTCCGGCGCATCGACAAGCTGAAGAGCGACGCGGCGGGGAACTTCACCTTCGCCTTCCAGCCCCTGCCGAAGGAAGGCGGCCTCTACACCGTGGCGGCCGTCCACCCGGTGGTGCGCGAGGCGCCGCCCCAGGCCTCCTTCACCGTTCGCCGGCTGATCGTCGAGCCGAAGGCCGTCCAGGCCCGCGTGCCGCGCAACTACGCCGGACCCATGACTTTCAGGTTGACCGCCCTCGCCGGCACCACCGCCTCGTGCGTCAAGGTGGTCCCGACAGAGGCCCTCCCTTCAGGGGTGAGCCTGCTGGTGGGCGATCCGGGCGTGCCCCTGGAAAGCCAGGGGTGCGAACTCTCCGTGACGGGTCCCAGCACAGTGGACCTCAAGATCACCCTGGTGGGGGACAACACCGCCGCCGCCACGGGCCACGTGGCCCTGCGCGTGGTGAGCAACGAAACCGGCCCGAAGGCGTGGGGCGCCATCGACCTCGGCTACGAATTGGTGGACGCCGCCCCGGCGCTCAAGGCCACGCCAACCCACGTCACCACGGGCGTCAACCCCGGCGGGAGCACCTCCGAAATCATCCAGGTGAAGAATGTGGGGTTCGCCCCGTTGGAAAACGCGACGGTCTCTCTGACCGCCTCCGACGGCTCCGCCGCGCCCGACTGGATCATTCTGGGCAACGTCTCCGCCCCGGCCGGTGGGGGTTCCATGGCCCCCCGGGACAAAGCCTCCGTGCCGCTGTCCTCCGATGTCAACTACCGCCGGAGGGTCCAGGCCCTCAACCAGTCCGGGATCATCCCGCTCATCAATGTCAACGAGAAGAAGGATATCTCTCTCACCTTCGCCCCGGCGGAAACCGTGCCGCCGAGGCCCGACCCGTACAACCTCGTCCTCCGCGTCGCGAGCGCCGACGGCACCGTGACCCTGGACGTCCCCGTCGTCGTTTACGTGGACGCCACGGGGAAGGGCAACCTCCTCGTCCAGGCCTACGACCTCTACTCGGGCAGCGGCGTGTCCCGTCCCGCGGGATCCCTGGGCCCGAAAATCACCCTGAAGAAGGTGGACGGCGCCCCTATCCCCGACGTGGTCTCCCAGGCGGACGCCGACTGGTCCGACGTGCTGGTGCGCGACCTGCCGGTGGGCCTCTGGGACTACCGCGTCAGCGCCGACCGCCACGAGGCCGTCGCCGGCCGCGTGGAGATCAAGCCCGGGGTCACCGCGACCCTGGAGACCCTCCTGCGCAACACCCTGGTCACCGTGGAGTGGGAGGTGGTCCCCACCACCATCCAGGACCAGTACCAGGTGGTCCTCACCGCCGACTACGAGACCCAGGTCCCCGCCCCCGTGGTGACGGTGACGCCCACCTCCGTGGCGCTGCCCTACCTCAACGCCGGCGAGAACTACACCGGGGAATTCCTGGTGGAGAACCAGGGCCTCGTCCGGGCCGATAACGTAACCCTCGTCGTCCCCGATGGTGGCACGACGTACCGCTTCGAGTTCCTCTCCCAGCCCCCGGACTCCCTGGAGCCCAACCAGTACGTTCGCCTGCCCTACCGGGTGACGAGGTTGTCGGTCGAGACAAAATCCTCCTCATCCCCGTCCGGACGAGGGAAAAGATTCTCTGCGACTTCGGACGACTGTACGGCCTGTGACGTTTATCCGGGAGGTGTCGGATACGACGTGATTTGCCCTAACGGAAGTAAATTCGTCAGTGGTGGTCCGCTCTATTTTGGCAATTGCCATGTCGTCCCCTGCCCGCCTGGCGGAGGTCCCGGCGAGGGAACACCAGTGAATTTCAACTACCCGGCCGGGGAGGCGGGGTGGGGAGGCGCGCCGATTTCGCAGGGAGGATCAAAAGGCAGGAATTGCGAAAGCAGTAATCTTCCAGGGGGGCCTGATATTGACCCATGTCAAGGGAGACCACCGCTAAATTGTAAGATGCAAATAATAAGTCCTTTATCCAACAATCAAAATCCTGAGAAAATCTTGCTTGTAGCTAAGGAAAAGGATCCTTCTGTATTCATTCAGGCATATGCTCTGGTTGATTACGTTTCCGAGTTGTGTGATTATAATTGGAGATTAGAGCGCGGCGGTACTGTTGTAGCGATTTTTAACGGTATTTTATTCAGCCACTCGTTCTGGGAGCCAGGCGAGTATACACTTACTTTAACAGTAACTCAAGAAATTGGTGGAAACGCATGCCAAACAGAGTGCAAAACACTCAAGATTTATGTAATAAAAATTGGTTATTTCCGCTTCACAGAATTATTTGCTAATAACAACAGTCAAACAACCAAACCCCGATATGAATATTATGTTCAAACAGGTGATATTGCAGAACATCCACTTATTAGTATTAAAATTAAAAAAGGGAAGACAGAAATTGCAACAGCGATGGCAGAAACACCAAAACTGATAGATGCGAATGAATGGGATGCCAAGAATATTTTACCTGATAGATATAAAGCCGTTTTAACTATATCCGGGCTAACTGATTCACCTGAGGAAATAGATCAATCCGACTTTTATATGATCAAACTTGAGTTGTCAGTGATTGGGATAAAATTAGTTCCTGCTCCCAACTTATCGGATAAAAGGGAAATTGATGTGATTGTTCCTAGAAATGCAGAAGGAGTCCTTAATGCATATCTCCATTTCAATCTGGACGCTGATAATACGACTAATGTGTCAGATTTTACAATATCCAATATATGCCCGAACGAGGATGACTTGAAGAGTATAAAAATATCCTTGATCCCCGATTTGACAATTGGTGACATCACAATTAAACGAGATACTAACAAACTGTCAATATGGAAGGATCGATACAAAGGTGAAACTAAAAAACTGCTGTCAGTTAGTGATTCTGTAAATGAAAAAAAATGGCATTTGCCTTCAATTAGTGAGCATGCTGACTTTTTTGCTGTTAAAGATAATCTGTGGGCAGAAGGATGTGATGATGGAAATGCAAAACTAACAGTGGAATTCAGTGACTCGAATGGAAGAGTTATAGCAGCAGATTGCTTGAATTATCAATTTATCGGGATTCAAGAAGGTAATCTTCCGACTTGGTCTCTGCAACAACAGGCAGCGAATAGATACCCCAAAATTGTAAATTGTGAATGGTCTGTCACTGCTGGTGACTCGTTGCTATATAACTGTAAAGCATGGGTTGTGGGACTAACAGACAGGTGGGCTCAATGCGGTGGGATACCTTATAAAAATATCAGAGAATGGACACAAACGATAAATGGTGTTACAAGAACCTATTTAAATGTGGACACTTTTGGTAACACAAATAAAACGAATAATGGACAAGATGATCCAGAGGATTACGATGCATTCTTCCTTTCTTACGGATATATTCAGTGTAATGAATTAGAAGCAGAGATTATGCTATATCACAAACCCAATGGAGAGATAGTTCATGCAGCAAAGAAAACCAATATATCATGTGGGGATCCACAATGGGTCATGTTTGAATCAAAGCTTGGACCAAGTATTAGGATTGTTCACGAAAAGTATCAATTGAATTCGGAGGGTTATGGAGAACCTTTCCGATATTATAAGAGACAGTAGAATGGAGGCAACTGATGAAAGGGTTTGCTTTAACCTTAATGTTTGTTGTTATGTCCAATCATGCGATTTTATGTCAGGATGATTGTTCTGGTGTCAAATCAGTGGTTTCTGAATGGGAGAAGATTTCTTGGGAATATACTTTCAGCAGTGATGCGATTCTTGATGATAACCTCAATCCAGTGTTAAATATGGATAAACCGGGAACATTGATGTACAAATGTTTTAATAAACTACGGAGCCTTGGTCCTGATGTGCTCCCTTGTGTGGTGAAAGAGATCAGAGATGCCGAACCTGTGCAAGCTAATCAGACTGAAAATACGGAGGAACGTAATTCAAATGAGAGACGTCGGTTCACCTCATGTGGATTTGGAGAAAAACTCTTTCTTTCATATTATTTAATTTGCGCTATCGGGAAAATATACAAAACAGAGATCTTCTCTTCTGAAACAAACAGCGCAAACGGGAAACAAATTTTATTCATTTCCATAAAACCAGAAATACGAACCGAAATAGACAAAGAAGAAATTCTCTATCATTCCCATCGAATTCTTTTCGAACAATGGTGGTTAATAAAAGAAAGCTGTGTCACCCGGAAGTTCGAGGAGATATATAAAATTGCAAAAACGGAAAAGGACGAAGCCAAGTTCTTGCGATTGTTAGACGAAATAGAGCAACTCGGAATATTGGCAATTCCGCAAATAATGGATAAAATCAGTGATGGGGATTTGCGTCTAATGAAATTATTATCAACACTTACGGATGGAGAAATACAAAATATTGCGTCAAAAGCGGAATGCATGAAATGGTGGCGGAATAGAAAGGAATATTGGAATAAATTCCTAAAAGTAAAATGACGCATAGGGCAATTTCTGGGGAACAAGAGCTAGTTAATTAGGGAGAGGCATGAAAAGCGGAAAGGAAAAAACAATTTGTAAGGATAATGAGGTGGGGAGTGGACTGGTTAGGTTGTTGCTTTCCCTTTCTCTTATTATCCTGTCGATGTGGGCGCTGGAAGCCCAGACCTTATGCGCTCGGGCGAAGATCGAGATCCTGCAGGAACTGACCCTTGAGCGGCAGGCGTTCGAGGCGCGGATGAAGATCACCAACGGGACGCCGTTCCTGGTGGAGCAGATCCATGTGGATGTGCTGTTCCAGGATGAAAACGGATTTTACATCTGGGCCACTTCCGACCCCAACGACACCGGGGCGTGGTTCTTCATCCGGCCGGAGGGGGGCGGGGCGGCGATGTCCCAGGATGGGCAGAGTTGGATGCTGCCGGACATTCCGGCTTACACCGAAGCGCCGCCGGCGGAGGCGCCGTCCGTCGAGGCGCGCTGGCTCATCATCCCGGCGCCCGGGGCGGGGGGGACTGACCCCCGCGGGGCGCTCTACCCGGTGGGAGCGTTCATCCGCTACACCCAGGGGGGCGAGGAGAACACCATCGACGTGGCCCCCGACACCATCCGCGTGATGCCCATGCCCATCCTTGCGCTGGACTATTTCCTCCCCATCGACGTCCTGGGAGACGATCCGGCCACCACTCTCATCGAGCCCGTGGTCCCGTTCCCCCTGGGCCTGCGCATCCGCAACGTCGGGGCGGGGATCGCCAGGAACGTCCGGATCGACTCGGGCCAGCCCAAGATCGTGGAGAACTACCAGGGTCTCCTCCTCAATTTCGCCATCACCGGTTCCTCGGTGAATGGCGAGCCCGCCACCCCCAGCCTCCTGGTGAACTTCGGCGACCTGGCCCCCGACGCCACGGCGACGGCCGCCTGGCAGATGACCTGCTCCCTCACCGGTCGCTTCGTCAGCTTCGGGGCGAAGATCTCCCACGCCGACGAGCTGGGCGGCCAGGTGACCTCCCTCATCCCCGAGGAGAACCTGCGCACCTTCGCCCTGGTGAAGGACGTCTTCACCCCCGGCGACGCCGTCCCCGACTTCCTGGCCTGCGAACGCGGCCCGGACGGGACCCCCTATTTGTGGACCCTGGCGGTCTACACCTCCGACGGGCTGGAGAGCCCCGTCTACGACCAGTCCTGGGGCGCCGCCCTCACGCTGAACGAGGATGGCAGCTACTCCCTCGTCAAGTCGGAGTACGACCAGGACCCCGGCTACGTCTACATTCAACTGGACGACCCCTTTGCCGGGGCCTCCCCCCTGCGGGAGGTCGTCCGTTCCGACGGCGCGGTGCTGGTCCCGCAGAACGCCTGGCTGAGCCGGACAAAAGTGGGCGACACCTGGCGCTACACAGTCAATCTCTTCGACGTTGACACGGCGGGGAAGACCTACCTCGTCCGCTTCCAGGACGGCGGCACGCCCGGCAACCGCGCGCCGGTGCTGGAGGCGATCGCCGACTGGACCGTCCGCGCGGGGAGCATGCTGGGCTTCGTGGTCCACGCCTCCGACCCCGACGGCACCACCCCGCTGGTCTACACCGGCTCCCTCCCCTACGGCGCGAGCTTCCACGACGAGGGGAACGGCACGGGCCGCTTCGAGTGGACCCCCTCCGCCGGGCAACTGGGGACGTACTCGGTGCAGTTCGTGGCCTCCGACGGCGACCTGACCGCCGAGCGCACCGCCACGATCACGGTCGTGGACGCCAGCTACAACCGCCCCCCGACGGTGCAGGACCTCGCCTTCACGACCGACGAGGACACGCTCCTGGCCGCGAAGCTGACGGGGACCGACCCCGAGAACGACCCGCTGACCTTCAGCGTGGTCAAGCAACCCGACCACGGCGCCCTCACGAGCTTCAACCCCGCCACCGGCGACTTCACCTACACCCCGGCCGCCGACTTCCACGGGGCGGACACCTTCACCTTCGGCGCCTCCGACGGGCGGGCGAGTTCCGGCCTGGCCGCCGTGCACCTCACGGTCGACCCCGTCAACGACGCCCCGACCTCGGCCTCGGCCTCCATCACCACGAAGCAGGACCAGCCGAGCGATCCGGTGTCGCCCCAGGTCACCGACCCCGACGGCGACACGGTCTTCACCATCACGGTGGAGACCCAGCCCGCCCACGGCACGGCTGAAGTGGTGAACAACCAGTTGGTCTACACCCCGTCCGCCGGCTACTTCGGGGCCGACTCCTTCACCTTCAGGGCCGCCGACGCGGGCGGCCTCCCGGTGACCGGCACGGCCGCCGTCACCGTGGTGGAAACCCCCTTCGACCTGGCCGTGTACGGGGTGACCCTGAACGGCACCGTCCTGGAGGCCCGGGTCGCCAGCACCCGCACCGTCCCCGTGACGGGCGTGGGGGTGGAGCTGCGCTCCCGCACCGCCGCCGGCGACACGCCGCTGACGACGGTGCTCGCGGACCTGCAGCCCGGCGAGAATATCGTTTCCCTGGACCTGGGCGCCCCGCCCGCGCCGGGGACGGCCCTCTCCGTCGAGGTCGACCCCGCCGGCGCCCTCGGGGAAGCCGACCGCTTTAACAACACCGCCGGCCTCGGCACGGGCCTCCCGGTGGTGGTCACCGCGGCGCGCCCGCCGGCCTTCGCGCCGGGCGCCGACGCCGTGCTCTCCGGGCGGGCCTTCTACAGGCTCTCCGACAACGGGACGATTGCGACCCTGCCGGTGCAGGGCGGCGCCGTGCACGTGACTCTCACCCGGGACGGTGAGTCCCAGCCCGCCGTTGCCTCCGACGCCCGGACCGACCGGAACGGCGCGTGGCACGCGGCCCTGACCCTGCCCGCCGAGGCGGGAGTCTACCGGCTGGCCGTCCGCGCCGGGGACAGCGCCGCCGAGGAACTCCTCGAGCGGACCGTCCCCGTGGACCCGGTCCTCGTGACGCCGCCCCCCTACCCGGGCCCCGGCGGCGACCCGACGGTGTCCATCGACGACCCGGCCGCCCTGGAAGCCTGGATGGTGGAACCCGGCACCCCCGTGCCCACCACGGGCGAAGGGGGCAGCGGCGTCCGCGGCGGGCGCACCGGGACGGGAGACTCAACCTCCCTGGTCCCCGGCGGGCCCGCCCTCGGGAGCCGCGGCGGCGCGGCCTCCGTCTTCGACGCGCAGGTGGTCCCCGGTTCGTTGACGCTGTCCAACCCCGCGCCCAACGCGGGCGAGCGGGTGCAACTGGAGGGCGTCATCCGGGCCAACGACTCGTACTACGGCCTGCCGGTCCTCTGGCGGGTGACGGACCCCGCCGGGCACACGACGCCCCTCGCGCCGGCCACCTGGTACTACGTCGACGGCGACCTCCACGTTTTCGGCGCCTTCACGCCCCCCGCCGTGGGGACGTACGTCGTGCGCCTCTCCCTGGCCCCGGGCTTTGCCGACGCCGACGCCGGCAACGACGAGGCCGCGGCCAACCTGACCGCGACGCGCCCCAACCACGCGCCGGAGATCCAGGGAGCGACCCTCCCCGAGCACGCGTGGACCGGGGAGAGCGTGACCTTCGCGGTCCAGGCGACCGACGAGGACGGCGACCCGCTGACCTACGCCTGGAACTTCGGCGACGGCGGCGCGGCCGGCGGCCCCGACGGCGAGGCCACCCACGTCTTCGCGACAGCGGGCCCCTGGCCCGTGAGCGTGGAGGTCACCGACGGGCAGGGCGGCAGCGCCTCCCGCTCCGTCACGATCACGGTGGAGGACCGGCCCAACCGGGCGCCGGTCATCGAGAGCGTCACGATCCCGACCACGGCCGCGGCGGGCGACATGGTTTCCTTCGGTGTGAGCGCCTCCGACCCGGACGGCGACGCCCTCTCGGCGTCCTGGGACTTCGGCGACGGCGCGAGCGCCCAGGGGATGAGCGCCGTTCACACCTTCGGCGCCGCGGGCAGCTTCACCGTGACGGTGACGGTGGACGACGGGCGCGGCGGCCAGGCCCAGGCCTCGGGTCTGATCCTGGTGACCCCGCCGCCCAACCGGGCCCCGGTGATCTCCGGGACCACCATCCCCTCCCCGGTCAACCTGGCTGAAATCGTCAATTTCTCCGTCCAGGCGTCCGACCCGGACGGCGACCCCCTCACTTGTGTCTGGAACTTTGGCGACGGAGGCACCGCTTCCGGCCTGGCGGCCTCCCACGCCTACGCCGTGGACGGCGACTTCACGGTCACCGTGGTGGTCACGGACGGGCGGGGCGGTTCCGCCGCCGCGTCGGGGGCGGTCCACGTGGTCAACCCCGAGGCGGACGTGACGGTGCTGGCCCTGGGCGAAAGCCTCGGCGGCCTGTCCGGCGCCGGCGGGAGCCAGGCCTTCTACAAGGTGCTGACGCCCGCCGGGGTCACGGCCCTCCACGTCGCCACGTCGGGCGGCACGGGCAATGTGCAGCTCTACGTGAAGGAAGGGGCAAAGCCCGGGCGCACCGCAGGAACCTACGACTACCGGTCCGCGACCCCCGGGAACGCCGAGACAGTGAACGTCACGACGTCCCCCGGCGGAAAAACCTGGTACCTCCTCCTCTACGGCGGCTCGGCCTACGCCGGGGTCACCCTCTCGGTGACGGCGGACGGCGTTTATAACCGGCCGCCCGTAATCACAAGCGTTCAGGTCCCACGGCGAGCCCGGGTGAATGAGCCCGTGACCTTTGGCGTCGAGGCATCCGATCCCGACGGCGACTCCCTCACCGCCGAGTGGACCTTCGGCGACGGCGCTTCGGCTTCCGGGGTGACTCCCTCACACGTCTACGCGGCCGTGGGGGCCTACCCCGTGACCGTGATGGTCTCCGACGGGCGGGGCGGGGCCGCGACGGCCTCCGGTGCCGTTACCGTCAAGGCGGCGGGCCCGAACCAGCCGCCCGTCATCAGCGACCTCAACCTCTCCAGTCCGGCCACCCTCGGCGGTTCGGCCGGGATGTCGGCGACGGTCCTGGACCCCGACGGCGATCCCCTCGACCTCCTCTGGGACTTCGGCGACGGGCGTTCCGGGGAAGGCACGTCGGTCACGCACCGCTACACCCTGGACGGCGCTTACCGCGTAAGCGTCATGGCTTTCGACGGGTGGGGCGGCGTGACCACGGCGAAGGGCGACCTCGACGTGGTCGACCCCGAAACCGACGCCCCTGCGCTGGCCCTCGGCGAGAGCCGGGACGATCTGGGCGGCGCCGGCGGGAGCCAGGCCTTCTTCAAGGTCCTGGTCCCGGAGGACGTCACCGCCCTCACCCTCTCCACGGCGGGCGGCACGGGCAACGTGCAGCTCTATGTGAAGGAGGGGTCCCGGCCCGGCCGGACGAACGGCACCTACGACGTCCGCTCCGCGACCCCGGGGAACGCCGAGAGCGTGACCCTGTCCTCGCCGGGCGGGAAGACGTGGTACGTCCTGCTCTACGGCGGGTCCGCGTACGCCGGCGTGACGCTCACCGTCGCGGGGACGGGGGCCGACCGGCCGCCGGAGCTCACGGCGGGGACCCTCTCGGCTCACCTCCTGCCCGGCCAGGAGACGACCTTCGGCATCACCGGGTCCGACCCGGACGGGGACACCCTCCGGGCGTGGTGGGACTTCGGCGACGGCCGGGGCGCCGAGGGCCTGGCGGCCGCCTACGCCTACCCGGAGGCGGGGAGTTACCCCGTCACCGTCATGGTGGGCGACGGCCGGGGCGGCATCGTCACGGCGGAGGGGAGCGCGGCGGTGAGCCTCGACGGCGGGAACGCCCCGCCGGTGATCGGGGCCGTATCGATCCCGCCCGCGGCGGAGTTGGGATCGCCTGTCGTCTTCACGGTGAGCGCGACCGACGCCGACGGGGACGTCCTCGACGTCCTCTGGACCTTCGGCGACGGCATACAGGCCGCGGGGGCAGACGTGACCCACGTCTTCGCCTGCGAGGGGACCTTCCCCGTGAGCGTGACGGTGGACGACGGCTTCGGCGGGTCCGCCGTTGCGTCGGGGAACGTCACGGTGACCAACACCGAGGAGGGAGTCACGGCCCTCTGTCGGGGTGCGACACTGGAACCGCTCTCCGGCGCCCGGACAAGCGAGACCTTCTACAAGGTCGTGGTTCCGGAAGGGGTTTCCTCCCTGACCCTGTCCACGACGGGCGGCACGGGCAACGTGCAGCTCTACGTGAAGGAAGGCTCGAGGCCGGGTAGGACGAACGGGACCTACGACTACCGCTGCGCCCAGCCCGGGAACGACGAGACCCTCACGGTGGACATCCCGGGTGGCAAGACCTGGTACCTCCTCCTCTATGCCGCCTCGGCCTATTCGGAGGTGACCCTGACGGTCCAGTGATCGGCGCCGAGCGTGCCAAAAGCTGAAAGACCCCTGACTCCCCGACGTCGATTTTTCGGGGTAACTTTCGGGGTATCTCCCGACTTTGGTGTTTGTTATTGTGTTGTTAAAATAGGACTTGTGGAGGTAGATCGGCGGACACCTCCTCCGCCATTTAAAATTCCGCTGCAGTGCGCGGACGTCAAAAACCTCTGAGAAATCAGGGGTTTTTGTTTTTCGGTTTTCCGCCCAAGACCGTTTGAATGCATTGACAGCCGCTGATTTTTCTTTGGATTCGGGACCGGAATCACCATCGCCAAAGCTTGATGACCTCGCAAAAAGTACCATCACCCTCCGGGTGATGGCTCAAACAAACGGCTTACAGACCTTTTCCTGTTCGTTTTCCGACTTTTTGCGAGGGCATCAATATTGACCCACCTTGGGAGGTGCGGCAGGCGGAAGCGGTGGGGACGGCCGAGTGGGAGCGGGGGTGGGCGCCGCTGGAGTGCGGGCTGCTGGACCGGGTGGAGTCGCCCAAGGTGGGCGGGGCAGCTGCTGCACGCGTGCAGCGACGCCAGGACACCCTCCCCCGGCCTGAACCCCGCAGGGGATGAATAGGTGTAGAAAGGTCGCGACGCCTTCGCCCTCCCCCGGCCCGATCCCCGCAGGGGAACAAGGTGTGTCGAAAGGTCGCGATGCTCACGCCCTCCTCCGGCCCGATCCCCGTAGGGGATCAATCTGTGTAGAAAGCGGCGCTCTTTTTGATAAAATCCGCCCCGCGCGCCGCCGGCCGAGGCCCTGGCGACACCTGAAACTTCTCCCGG
>JAGNHB010000065.1:492-31148 GCA_018001935.1 Acidobacteriota bacterium | reverse complement strand
GGTTTGGGGCTGGGGTGAGGGGTGTGGGGTTTGGGGAGCGGGGTTGAACGATCAGCCGGGCGGGCATCCGCCTTTCGCTGCGGAGTGCGGCGCGCAGGCTGCCGGAGCGCCGCTTTGACCGCGCCGCGCAGTCTTCGGAGCGGCGCGATGACCCGGGGGACACGGTTTCCTGGAGCGGTCCGGGCGTCGAATGCGGCAGGCCATCCCGGGTAGACGGCGCTCCGGCGGCCTGCGCGCCTTTCGTCACCGGCCAGGTTCAAAGCGGCGCTCCGGCGGCCTGCGCGCCGCACTCCGCAGGATGAACGCGGCGCTCCGGAAGCCTTCGCGCCGCACTCCACAGGATGCCCTCGGCGCTCCGGTTTCTCGGTGCGGTTTGCGGCGTTGACTTCGAGGTCGGCGGCGATGGCGGCGGCGATACCGATTGCGATTGCGATACCGATTGCGATACCGATACCGATGATGACAGGATTAGTTCCGGACCTACAGCCTGCAGCCTGCAGCCTACGCCTTGCCGCCTTCCTCCCGCCCCTTCCGCCTCGGGGGGGGCTTCGGCTCGTGACGAAGCACCCGGTCCACCGCGTAGATGGTCTTGTCGCCGTGCTCGAAGTAGATCCGGGTGAGCAGTTCGCCCAGGAGGCCCATGCAGATCAGGAAGACCCCCGCCAGGAGCAGCATCACCGCCAGGAGCAGCAGGGGGCCGTGCTCGACGAGGGTGCTGCCCCCCGTGAGGACCTTCTTGACCAGCAGGAAGGACCCGATCCCCGCCCCGGCGAGGAAGCAGAGGATCCCCGGGATCCCGAAGAAGTGGATGGGTCTCTGGATGTACTTCAGGATGAAGCGGATGGTCAGGAGGTCGAAGAGCACCCGGAACGTGCGCATGATGTTGTAGTGGGACTTCCCGTGGAGGCGCTTGCGGTTGTTGATGGGGACCTCCACCACCCTCGCGCCGTGGCTGAGCGCCAGGGCGGGGATGAAGCGGTGCAGGTCCCCGTAGAGGTTGACCTGCTCCAGGACCTCCCGCCGGTAGACCTTGAAGGTGGTCCCGAAGTCGTGGATGTGGAGCCCGGACAGCTTCGCCATCAACCAGTTGGCGATGCGGGAGGGCAGTTTTCGGGAGAGGAAGGGGTCTCGGCGGTTCTTCCGCCAGCCGCTGACGATGTCGTAGTCTCCCTCCACCATGCACTTGACCATCTCCGGGATGTCCGCGGGGTCGTGTTGAAGGTCGCCGTCCATGGGGATCACGATGTCCCCCCGGGCGTGGTCGAAGCCGGCGGCGAGGGCGCCGGTCTGGCCGTGGTTTCGCCGGAGCTTCACCACCACCACCCGGGGGTCCTCCTTCACCAGGCCCTCCAGGACGCGGAAGGTGCCGTCCAGGCTCTTGTCGTCCACGAAGACCAGTTCGTAGTCGGGCGTGACCTCGCTCATGGCCGCCACCGTCTCCTCGTAGAGCGCCCGGACGTTCTTTTCCTCGTTGTGGAAGGGGACGACGATGGAGATCTTCTTTTCCGTCAGCATGTCAGCTTTCCTTTTTCGCAAAGATGGAATAGTCGGTCAACGCGACGCCGCGGGAGGCCGCCAGGCCGGGGACGCGTTCCAGCAGAAGCCGAAGCTCGACCCCGCGCGACTCCCGGAGCCGGGAGCGGCTCTTGCGCATGCTCTCGTCCATGACCGCGGGGTGAACCATGAGTTCGTTCACGCCGTCCGCGAGTTCCGCGAAGACCCCGTCCAGGTAGGCGGGGCTCCAGAGCCCCGTGGCCGCCACGCCGAAGAAACGGTCCGGCGTCCGGAGCCCGGCCTCGGCGCACCGCCGGGAAAAACCCCGGCGGGTCACCCGGACGAGCCGTCCCAGGAGCCACTGCCGGGTGTACGCGCGGGGATTGCCGGCCCGCGCCCGGAGGCGGAACGGGTCGGCGTCATACGGGTTGCGCATGGCCGGGATGGCGTACCGGCGGCAGACGCCGCACAGGACCCGGTGAACGCGCGCCAGGACGAAGACGTGCTTGTGCGCGTCGAGGTGCGTGGGGGGATGGCCGGCCCGGATCACCTTCTCCACCTGGGCTTCCACCTCCCGGCGCATCTCGTCCTCGCGCAGCCCCCCCCCGAAACATCGCCGGGCAAAGGCGCCGAGGGAGGGAAGGAAGCGGCCGTCCCGCCCGACCAGCGAGGGGATGGCCTCCGGGGGCGAGACCGGCCGGGTCCCCACCAGGCAGACGTGGCACCCGACCCCCAGCCGGGGGACCTCCGACGCCCGCCTGACGGCGTCGTCGAAGGCGGCGGACGGCGCCATGAGCGTCGTGCTGGTCAGGGCGCCGGCCCGGGCGGCCTCCACGACCCCGGCGTTGACGCCGGTATTGTAGCCGAAATCATCCGCGTTGACGATGATTCGTCGCAAAGTAGCTCCTCTGGTCCGCGATGCGGAGAAATTCCTCCCAGTCCAGCCGGAAGACGCGGACCGCCGACACGCCCCGCACCGGGAAGTCCGAGGTTCGCCGGGACGGGTCACGCCAGAGGTCCCGGTGGAACTCGGCGTTCTCGAAGTAGCGCCGCCCCGGCTGGAGGAAGACGTAGACATGCCGCTCGGGGCCGCGGGCGAAGGAGGGGTCCGACAGGTTCACCACCCGGATGTCGGGGCGGTTCTCCCCCTCCAGGTAGTAGCGGAACACCGCGGGGGTTTCCCCGGCGAACACGGCGCCGCCGGGCGGGGCTTCCCGCGCCGTCTGCCGGATGGCCTCCCGCAACTGCAGGTCGTAGAACTCGTCGTGGGGGAAGTAGTACCCCACGCGGGACGCCCCGCCGCCGAACCCGTTGACGTACAGGGAATGGAAGGGCGGGGCGAAGGTGAACGCCCCGAGCGCCGACGCCAGCACCACGACGGGAACCAGGGCGGACGCGGGCCGGCTGAACTTCGGCGGAAGCGAGGCCGCGAGGCGCTCGCGGACCGCCTCGATCCCGCAGGCGGCCAGCAGGTAGACCACCGGCATGAGGCTCAGGGTGTAGCGCATGAACTTGACCCCGAACAGGGAGTAGGGCGCCAGCCAGAAAGCCAGGTGGAACAGGACCAGGAAGGGGCCCGCCTCGCGCCGCCGCCGCAGGCAGAGGGCGAGCCCGGCGGCCGCCGCCAGGAGGACCAGGGGCGGGACCTTCACCCCCAGGAAGAGAAGGTAGAAGTAGCCGGGGGTCCCGTTGAAGGGCGTCCGGTCCACGTTGTTGTAGTAGAGGGTGTCCATCATGACGTAGCCGTGATGGGTGACGGTGCCCTGCCCCGTGTAGTGGGCGATGTGGCGGATCACCGCCGGGCTGAGGATGACGGGGTTGAGCAGGAGGAAGACGAGGCCGAGGACCAGGAGGTACCGGAGCAGTTCCTTCCCGCCGAAGGCATCCGCGGGGTAGGCGGAGGGCTCCGCCTTGCGGTGCCACCAGAAGTAGAGCATGTTCAGGCCGATGTAGTGCGGGAAGTACTTGGAGGCCAGCATGGCGCCGAAGGCGGCGGCGGAACCGTAGTAGAACCAGCGCTTCCGGGAAGCCTCGGCGTCCGGCGTCTGCTTCATGCGCCGGTGGAGCCAGGTCCCCAGCAGGATGAAGAAGACCAGGAGGGTGTCTTCCTTGGCGACCCGGTTGATGAAAACCGCGTCGATTCCCGTGGCCCACAGCCAGGCGGAGATCATCCCGACCCGCCAATTGAAGAAGGACGTCGCGAGGAGGTACAGGACGAAAACCGTCAGGGCGCCGAACACCGCGTTCGGCAGGCGGACCACGGTCTCCTCCGGGAGGCGGGCCAGCCCCAGGCCGGCGGCGGGGCCGGCGTTGTACGCGTCGGCCGCGAGGCGGGCCCCGAGAATCAGGGTCTTCATGAGCATGGGGTGGTCGGCGTTGGCGGTGAAGTCCCCCGCGCGATAGGAGCGGACGGCGTTGACCTTGTTGACCTCGTCCTCGGCGAGCCCGACCCCGGCGAGGTCGTGCAGGCGAACCCCCAGGGCGACCGCGAACGCGATCAGCAGCAGGGTTCTACGGTGGCGGAAAAACCGGTCTTGCAAGGTGGAAACCACTCGAACGTCGTGATCCGGCAAAGCGGACATCCCCGCAACATGGACCATCGCCCTCCGGGCAATGGCTCAAACAAAGGTCTTACAGACACTTTCCCGTTCAGCTTTCGGGGTGTCGCGAGGCCGTCACACTCTGCCCGGGCGAAAAGGGGCGCTTGAAAGGCCCCGGTTCGGCGATGCGCCTCCGGGGCTCGAAAGCCCGGGCAAAGCGGACATTATACCCCATTGCCGCGGGGAGTGAAAGAGGCAAAAAAGCCGCGCGCGCCCCGGGCGGGGTGCCGGGGAAGGCCTTTACCCGGTGAACGGGACGACCGTGACCCGGCGGCCCGCGGTTTCCCGACACCGCCCCCGGGGCGCACGGTCGCGGAACGGCATCCCTGCCCTGACCCTTTGCGAGGCTTGGCGCGGTCGCAAAAAGTACCATCACCCTCCGGGTGATGGCTCAAACAAACGTCTTACAGACACTTCCCCGTTCGTTTTCCGACTTTTTACGAAACCATCAGGCTATGCGTCCGGGCGTCTTCGCGCCGAGACTCACTGTGCCGCCGACGGGTGCGGGTCCGTCCGCGGGTGAAGCCGCTGCCGGCAGGGCGAACAGCAGGGCCGACAGGCAGGATGCGAACAACGACGAACTCATGTTGCACCCTCGTAACTTTTCTCGTACCGGATTTGCTGCTATCCTACCTGTAACCGTCATGAAAAGTCTATTTCTTCAGCCGCTCGACGATCTTCTCCATCTCCGACACCAGGTCGTCGAATCGCTTCAGGGCGGCCTCGTAGGGCTGGGGGCCGGACATGTCCACGCCCGCCTTCTTCAGGATGGCGAGGGGGTGGTCGCTGCCGCCCGCCCGGAGGAAGTCCAGGTACCGGTCCCGCTCCGCCGCCCCGCCGTGCAGGACGCCGTCGGCGAGGGCCATGGAGGCGATGATCCCCGTGCTGTACTGGAAGACGTAGAAGTCCAGGTAGAAGTGGGGGACGAAGTCCCATTCGCAGGACAGGTACTCGCCGATCTCGCACACCCCCGTCTCGTGGCCGTAATACTCGCGGGTCAGCCGGAGGTAGGTCTCGTCCAGCCAGTCGGCCGTCAGGGTCTTGCCCTCTTCCACGCGCTGGTGCATGAGCAGCTCGAACTCGGCGAAGAGGGTCTGCCGGTAGAGGGTGGAGCGGACCCGGTCGAGGTAGCGGTCCAGGACGTAGAGCTTGAACCGGTCGTCCGTCTCCGTCTGGAGCACGTGCTGGACCAGGAGGTTCTCGTTGAAGGTGGAGGCCACCTCCGCCAGGAAGGTGGGGTAGTCGGCGTTGGTGAAGTGCTGGGCCCGGCAGGAGAAGTCGGAGTGCAGGGCGTGCCCCAGTTCGTGGGCGAGGGTGGAGAGGCTGTCGTAAGACCCGTCGTAGTTCATCTTGACGAAGGGGTGCACGCCGTAGCACCCCTCGGAGTAGGCGCCGGACTCCTTCCCCTTGTTGGGGTAGCGGTCGATCCAGCGCTGGGAGAAGGCCTTCTCCAGGACGGCCTGGTACTCGGGGCCCAGGGGTTTCATGCACGCGGTGCAGAGGCCCTTCGCCTCGTCCCAGGCGTAGGTTTTTTCCACGGCGGGCACGGCGTTGGCGAAGAGGTCGGGGTACCGGAAGACCGGGAGCCCGAGAATCTTCTTCTTGAGGGTGATGTAGCGGTGCAGCGGCGACAGGTTCTCCCGGACCGAGCGAATGAGCTGGTGGTAGACCCCGGGGCTGATGTTGTCCCGGAACAGGCGGCTCTCCAGGCAGGTGGGGAACTTGTGGGCCCGGGCCTTGAAATAGTGCTGCTTGGTGGAGCCGTCCAGCAGGGCGGCGTTGGTGGATTCGAACTTCCGCTGGTTGTCCAGGAAGGCCGTCATCACCGCCAGCCGGTCCTCGGGCCTGTCGCCGCCCCGGAGCTTGAAGTACGTGGCGTAGTTCAGCGAGACGTCGCGCCCGTCGGAGAGCTTGAGGGGCGCCGGGGGGATTTCCACGTCGTTGAGGATGGACGAGGCCTTCTCGAACGATCCCGAGAACAGGGCCGTGAGGGCGACGATCTCCTGCTGGGCGGGGGGGAGGACGTGGTCGCGGCCCCGCAGGATTTCCCGGATCCCGAAGCGGTAGGGCTGGAGGCGGGGCTCGTCCCTGGCGAACGCCTCGAATTTCTCGGCCCCCAGCTTCAGGACGTCGTCGGCCAGGAAGGCGGTCTTCGCGCCCAGGTCGGCGCGGAGCGTGGTGAGTTCGCCCTTCATCCCCTGGTAGACGGGGTCCTCGAGGTCGGCGTTGCTGTGGTGGCTGGCGTAGGAGTGGAGCCGCTCCAGCTTCATCCGGAGGGTGTTCAGGAGGTCCAGGAGCGCCAGCATTCCCTTTGCGGAGCCGTTCCAGTCCCGGGACGCCCCGTCGAGGTCGCCCATGAGCTTCCGCGCGGACGCCAGGTCGGCTTTCCAGTCCTCGGGGGTGGCGTAGAGGTCCTCGAGCTTCCAGGTGTACTCCACGGGAACGTCCTTCCGGGCGGCGAGGGAGTAGTCGGGCACGGCGGGCCCGCCGCCCGGGACCGTGCCGGCGAGGGCGGTCGCCGCCAGGCCGAGGAAAAGAAGGGGCAGCAGCAGGGTGCGGGCCGTCCCCGCGGGAAGGGTCATCCGGCGGATGTTTGTCATGGGCACACCTCCAGAACTGATCTCGCGACCCCTCATTATACACGGCGTGATGGCTTCCGCATGGCTTTTCTCGGCAAGGGTACGCCGGGCGAGCCGAGCCCGATGCAGTACGCCGGGCGAGCCGAGCCCGATGCAGTACGCCGGGCGAGCCGAGCCCGGCGCAAGGGCAGTGGCGCGTGGAAGGGTGGAGGCGTGGGGCAATGGCCGAGGCAGGGGCCATGGGATGTGCCGTGACCTTTTGGTCAGCGCGCGCCTCGGCTCGGCGCGCGTACGGTACGCCGGGCGAGCCGAGCCCGGCGCTCGGGTTGGGGCGTGGGCCAAGGGAGTGATGAGGCCTATGGGTCAGCGCGCGCCTCGGCTCGGCGCGCGTACGGTACGCCGGGCGAGCCGAGCCCGGCGCTCGGGTTGGGGCGTGGGCCAAGGGAGTGGTGAGGCCTATGGGTCAGCGCGCGCCTCGGCTCGGCGCGCGTACCGTTTCAGAACCTGTCCCGGACGGCGGGCCAGCGGTCCTTGCCGGCGAAGAGGCGGGCGAGGACGGGGAAGGGGCCCCGCAGCAGCGCGGCGATCCGCCCGGCCAGGTCCCGGATCTCCCACTGGGCGTGGGCGTCAAGGCGCAGGCGCATGAAGTGGTGCCACTCCCGGAGGTTGGCGGAGAACACCAGGCGGCGGCGGTGGCCGTTGGCCAGGAGGTAGGCCGCAGCTTCCGGGTGGCGTTCGGCGATGCGCCCCGCCGTCTCTTCCGCCAGGCGGGCGACGGCCAGGAGGTCGTCGCGCAAGCCGGCTCCCTCCACCGACGGGGGGACGGTGAACCCCAGGGCGGGTTCGTACGGCCGGCAGAGGAGGCTCCCCATGCGGTGCCGCTTCAACTGGGCGAAGCAGGAGGCGCTCACCGTGCACTCCACCGCGGCCCCCGCGTGCTCGAAGGCCCGCGGCGGGGCGTCCCAGGGTTCCATCGTGCGAACCAGGGGGCGGAGGAGGCCGGTCTTCGCCGGGTCGTCGAGGGTCTCGGCCCAGGCGAGGGCTTCGGAGAATCGGGTGAAGAGCGGGGAGTCATGGGAGTTATGAGAGTTATGGGAGTCATGGGAACTATGGGAAGGAGGGGAGTCGTGGGGTTCCCGGGGGGAGGGGGGGAGGACGACCGGCGGCGGCGGACAGGGGGCGGCCGCGGACGCGAAGGCCAGGGCGGCGAAGACGTCGGCCTCGCTTCCCTGCAGGCCGACGATGCGGCACTCGAAGGGGTCTTCCCGAGAAGGGGGAACGGAGCAGGCGAGGGAGCCCGCGGGGGAGAACCGGGTGGCGTCGGCCCGGCCCGGTTCAGCCTGGGCGGGTTGGGAAGGGGAATGGCTTTCCGGCGTCGCTGCGGCGGGTGAGGAAAGAAAGCGCCGGAACTGTTCGGCGGCGGCGGCGCGCAGGGCCGGGAGCCCTTCCGCCTGGCAGGGCCCGGGGCGGGTGTAGCGGATGAGGGAGGGGGCGTGGGGGTGCAGCGCGCCGAGGAGGGCTTCCCCGAAGGCCCGGACCTCCGCCAGGGGGTGGCCGGCGGCGTCGCGGACCATCCGCTCGACGGTGCGGGCGTTGACGGTCATCCCGAGCTGGGTCTCCACCGCGAGGCTGAGGGCGTACCGGGCGTCCTCCTTGGCCCAGCCGTCCAGGGTCCGGCGCCCGTCCGCCCGGGCGGCCATGTCGGGGTGTTCGGCCTCGAAACGGGGTTTCAGCGCCTCGTACAGGCGGAGGTAAAGCTCCGTCTGACGGCGGACGATCTCCCGGAAATCAACCTCGAGCGCGGTCCCGGTGACTTCGGCGGGAACCACGAAGTCACCCCGGAGGGTGACGTAGCGCTGCGACTTCTCGGTGAAGGAGGCGAGGCGGTAGTGCTCGACGAACTCGGCCGCCAGGCGGCTGAGGCCGAGGACGTCCACGTTGAAGACGGCGTGTTCCGCCACGGAGGCGTGGCCCAGGCCGAAGACGATGGTCTCGTTGGAGCGCCGGGCCTTCGCGACCGAGGCGCGGGCGTCCCGCCGCAGCGCGTCGACGGGGCGGGGGTCGCGGCTGATGCGGGCGTAGGCGGCGGAGAGGGTCTCGGGGGTGAGGTCCTCCCGGTCGGCGAAAGCGGCCAGGTGCGCCAGGAGGTCCGGGGGAGGCGCCTCGTCCCGCCCGAGGTGCCCCCGGAGGCGGGCCGCGGCCTCGCGAAGCTCCCGGAGCGCGTCCCCGTCGATGTTGAGCCCGGCGGCGACGACCCTCACGGCCGGCCTCCCGTCGCGGTCGGTTCCGCTTCGGCGCCCTCGGGGGAGACCCGTTCGTCGGGGTCCACCACGGTGTCGGGGCGAAAGTCGCGGATCCGGTCCAGGACGTCCCGGATGAGGACGTCGGGCGTGGAGGCCCCCGCCGTGACGCCCACGGAGCCGATCCCCTCGAACCAGGCGGCCTCGAGTTCGCTCGCGGTCTGGACGTGGTGCGTGCGGGGGTTGGCGGCCACGCTGAGTTCGGCGAGCCGGCGGGTGTTGGCGCTGGTGAAGGAGCCCACCACCACGACGGCGTCGTTTTCGAGGGGCATCCGGCGGATCTCGTTCTGGTGGTCGGTGGTGGGCTTGCAGATGGTGTCGATGAAGCGCAGCTCGCGGCAGGCGGGCACCAGGCGGGAGATGATGGCCTGGACGTTCTCCAGGTTCTGCGTGGACTGGACCACCACGCCGAGGCGGTTCGAACGCCAGCCCTCCCCGGGGACGTCGGCGGGGCCCGAGACCACCAGGGGGCGGCTCACCTGGGCGGCGATCCCGCGGACCTCGTCGTGGTTCTGGTCGCCGATGATGACCACCTCGTAGCCTTCCTCCTCCAGCTTCCGGACGATCCGGTGGATCTCCAGCACCATGGGGCAGGTGGCGTCCACGATCCGCAGGCCCCGTTCGGCGGCTTTCCGGTAGATCTCGGGCGTCGTGCCGTGGGCGCGCATGAGGAGGGTGCTGCCGGGGGGGATGGCGTCGAGGTCCTCCACCACCCGGATCCCGGTCTGGCGGATCTGGTCCACTACGTACTCGTTGTGGACGATGTTCCCCAGCATGTAGACGGGGGCCTCGCCGCCGGCCGCCTTGATCGCGATGTCGATGGCCCGCCGGACCCCGAAGCAGAACCCGGCGCTGCGGGCGAGGCGAAGGCGCAGCATGCGGCGCTCCCGGCCGGGCCTCCGGCTCAGAGCGTGGGGATGATGGTCATCATCCCGTCGGTGCCCTGTATGGAGGTGGCGAAGATGGGCTGGTCGTTGGTCCCGATCACCTTCATGTAGCCGACGAAGTTCTGCAGGCCCTCCACCGGGCCGAAGAGCCACTCGTCCCCCAGGAAGAAGAAGAACTGGGCGTGGGGGCCGATGAGGGGGTCCACCAGGGACTGCGCCACGAGCTGGCCGTCGGGGTTGTAGATCTCCACCCGGACCGTGGCCGGCGCCTCGTTGGGGTTGTACAGCACGTAGGACGTGTAGTAGGGCTGGATGTTGACCGTGTACGGGAAGAGGATGCTGGTGGAGGCGTCGGGGCCGAAGCGCAGCTCGTCCATGGTCATGTTCTTGAAGAGGAGGAGGGGGTCCACCGTCTGGCCTTCCGGCGGCGTCCGGAAGAAGGTGTAGGAGTAGGCGCCGCAGACCTGGTCGTGGTCGGCGGTGATGGTGATGGAACCGGTCCAGACCTCGGGGCTGTACTTGTCGTGACCGAGGAGCTGCGGCATGGAGAGCGTCATGAGGAACTCGGAGTGGTTGAGGACGTCGAATTCCTTCGTGACGGTCAGGTTCCCCTGGAAATCACGGAAGTCCAGGCGCAGGTGGGTGTACTGGTTGATCAGGTTGCCCGACCCGTCCACGACGCCGGCGATGGTGCGCGGGCTTTCGCAGACGATGTACAGGGTGGTGTCGAAGCCGCCGCCCACGGCGTAGTAGGGCACGTGGAAGGGGTGTTCCGACGAGTCGAGCTGGATGTTCAGGGGCGGGCAGGCGTACAGGAACGTGGCCGCCGCGTTCTTCCCCTCCACGGTCATGTAGGCGTTCGTGAGCACGTTGGTGGTGTTGAACACCCGGACGTACCCGGGGGTGGCCACGGACCCGAAGTTCTGGTCGATGCCCCCCGACTCCGGCACGATGAAGGACACGTTGCCCCCGATCACCTCCTGGCCGGTGTCCACGTACTGGATGCGGTTGACCTCGTACATGTTCATGTAGGGGTTCACGTAGTGGATGGAGGTCGGGACGTCGGCGGTGCTGTAGAGGCAGGGGAAGATCATGTCCTGGTAGGTGCGGGGGGCCACCCGGAGGTACTCGGCCTTGAGCAGGGTGCCGTCGGCGGCCAGCGTCCCGTTGAAGACCACGCCGCGGAGCGGTTCCGTGGGGTGCACCGCCTTGAGGAAACCGTGCTGGTTCGTGACCTTGTCGTAGTCGGGGATCAGCCCCTGGGTCATCCGGACCAGCTGCTGGCCCGGCGCCAGGGTCAGTTCGTAGGGCTCGATGATGTGCGACTTGCTCTCGGAGTCCACCCAGAAGAAGGGGTAACCGGCCCGGACGTCGTCGTCGGTGGTGTTGGTGTCGTTGGTCTGGAACGACTGCACCCAGTACGAGATCGGCTGGTCGGTGGGGTTGATGAGGGCGACGGAGGAGAAGTGGCCCGTCTCGATGAAGATCCGGTCGGCGACGGAGAAGACCATGTTGTCCGGCGGGGCGTTCTCCTTGAGCACCCCCGTGAGGTAGTCGGCGACGAGGAAGGTTCCCGACCCGGGGATCATGGCCATGGTGACGGGGAGCATCCGGGTGTCCGAGGTGTTGAGGATCGTCACCGCCGTGGACTGCTTGAGGTAGCCGGTGGGCAGCCGGGGCACCACCTCGCGGTGGTTGTCGTAGAGGGTCTGGTTGAAGCTGCTGAAGGAGGGGAAAAGGATGTCCCAGGTGCCGTCGCCGTTGGGCGTGAAGGCCATCTCGGTGGACGACGCCATGTTGTAGTCCGGGCTCTCGTAGGACAGGGTCTTGTAGTAGTAGAGGTCCGGCCAGGTGTAGAGCACCACGCAGGCGTAGCCGCGGAGGTTGATCCCCGTGCTGTCCACCTTGTCGTAGGAGACGTTCTGGATCACCAGGAAGTTGTGGGAGGGGTCCAGCTGCAGCTTCATGGGGTCGCCGGGGACCGCGATGTCGTGGTACTTGCCCTGCTCGTCCTTGTACCGCTCGCCCGTGGCCGGCTTGAAGAGGTAGACCAGGTCGGCGACGCCGAAGGCCAGGCTGTAGCCGATGGAGCCCACGAACCCGAGGGAGTCGTCGTCGGAGAGCAGCACGTTGTTCCGGTAGGTCAGGTTGGGGGAGTGGGTGCCGATCGGCGGGTTCTCCACGAAGAAGGAGATCTGGTGGGTCTCGGTGAAGGTGGCCGTGCTGATGACCGACACGGTCTCGTTGAAGGTGTTGGTGCAGCAGAGGAAGGTCCCGTCGTGGCTGAGGGTGAGCTGCGCGGGCCCCACGGAGATGTAGTAGTAGGGGTAGCGGGAGAGCAGCTTGAGGGCCGAGGTGACCTGGTAGGCGACGGCGTCGATCTTGAGAACCTCGTCGGACAGGGTGGAGGACACGTAGGCGGTGGCGCCGTCGGGCGTGAAGACGACGTTGCTGCCGAAGCCGAAGTTGTACTCGGGCGTCGGGATGGTGGCCTTCACCGTGAGGGCCGCGGTGTCGATGATGCTGATGGAGCACTCGGTGTAGGGGTAGGTGCCGTAGTTGCCCATGTTCACCACCCAGATCTCCGACTTGGAGGGGTTGAAGTACATCAGGCCGGGGCGCTTGCCCACGGCGATGGCCTTGATGAACTGGTTGGCGGGGGCGAGTTCGCGGGGGTGGACCACCAGGACGTAGCCGTTGTCGGGGTGGCTCCCCGAGACGATGTAGTTGGTGAAGGCCCGGGTCCCGTCGTCGGACAGGAGGAGCGTCGGGGCCATGATGTCCTGGGTGTTGAGGCGGAAGGAGAGCTGGAGGGCCTTGATGTCCGCGGGCGCGGTGTCCGCGTTCGGGTCGATGACCGCGTAGGTGGTCTGGGCCGGGGAGAAGACGGACAGCCCCAGTACCGCCAGGAAAAGGATGATCGTTCTGTTAGACAACCGCATCGGACCTCCAGGGATCACAGATCAACAAAAAGACCGCATCATACCACGAGTGGCGCCGGAATGCAAAAAAATGAAAAGGCGCATCCGGGGATGCGCCTGGGGTATGTTGGTGCCGAAGGGGGGAGTCGAACCCCCACGGGCGCAATGCCCACTAGACCCTGAACCTAGCGTGTCTGCCAATTCCACCACTTCGGCGTCGGTCTCAAAGAGCGAAAGCGCATTTTACGGATTTTTGCCGCGTTGTCAAGGGCGAAATCGGGGGAAAAAAATGCCCCCCGGCTCACGCAGGGTCTTGACAGGGCCCTCGGCCGCAGGTACAGATAGCATGCTGGCCCGGGGCGTGTGCCGCCGGGGGCAGGTTTCGATGCAACGACTTCTTTGACAAAGGGATGGCAGCCCTCACCCCGACACGGGTCGAAGCGGTCGGCCGTTCAGACACACCACCCGGGAGGAACCATGGTCAAATCGTTCGGAGGCATGCAGACCGTCATCCTGTTCGCCGCCCTGGCCGCCCTCGCGTCGGCGCCGCTCCGGGCCGAGGCGCCCGCCTACTCCCTGTCGGAGTACAAGGCCTACATGAAGGTCCACGACGCCATGGACCCGGCCGAAAAGGAAGCGTTGATCTTCGACTTCCTCGACTACAACGCCCAGTCCTCCCTGACGGCCAACGTGCTCTACGAACTCCAGGCCTACCTGGACACCCTCTTCAAGGAAGGGCGGCTGGACCAGGCGGCCGTCGCGGCCAAGCGGGCCCTGGACTACCACCCCGTGGCGAGGGACCTCGCGGAGCGGGCCATGGCCCGGCTCTGCTTCGTGCGGGGCGACTGGCCGGGCTTCGTCACCTACTCCGAGATGATCTACAAGCGGGTCCCCACCCCCCGGCTGGCCGCGGAGATCGCGGTGGCGGCGTTCAAGAGCGGGGACACCGCCCGCTTCGAGCGCTTCACGGCCATCGTGGGCGAGAAGGGCGACACGAGGGAGAAGGCCGACCTCCACTTTACCGTTTTCCAGGAGCACGTGAAGGCGGAGGCCGCGGAGAAGGCCCTTGCCGAGGCCCGGGTCCTGGTGGGGGTCCTCGACCTCCCCGAGAAGCCGGCGGACTTTTCCGGGGACTGGAACGTCTACCAGCTGGACGTGCTCAACCCCGCCCTGGGGACCGTCGGCATGGCCCACTACAAGGCCGGGGAGTGGGCCCAGGCCATCGAGGTCCTGCAGAAGATCGTCAAGCGCAACCCCCGGGACGCCTCCACCTACTACTACCTCGGGACGGCCTACCTCAAGCAGGACAGCCTGCGCCTGGCGGCCGAGAATTACGCCTGCGCCGCGGTGCTGAGCGCGGGGCCGGTGTCGGAGAAGTCGGCCGAGATGATCCGGAAGATCATCACCGCCACCGAGTCCGACGAGCGGGCCTACGACGCCTACCTGCAGAAGGCGAAGGAGAAGCTGGGGCTCGGCTGAGACCCGGGACGGGGACCACGGAAGACACCACGGAATACACGGAATACACGAAAAGAAACCACGGATGAACACGGATGAGCACGGATGAACACGGATAGACAGGGATAGACAGGGATAGACAGGGATAGACAGGGATAGACAGGGATAGACAGGGATAGACAGGGATAGACAGGGATAGACAGGGATAGACAGGTATAAGGCGGATAATGATGCGTTCGCAAAAAGTCGGGAAACGAAGAGGAAAGTGTATGTAAAGCCTTTGTTTGAGCCATCGCCCGGAGGGCGATGGTACTTTTTGCGGGACCGTCGGATAATAACCACGAACCACACGAACCTCACGAACGGTGCGAACGACACGAACGGTGCGAATGTCACGAAAAGGAGGCATTCCCCGCGGGCGCCATCCGTCCGTCGGGCCCTTCGGGGCCTTTGCTCTTCTGCTCTTCTGCTCTTCTGCTCCTTTGCTCTTCTGCTCCTTTGCTCTTCTGCTCCTTTGCTCCTTTGCTCTTCTGCTCCCTTGCTTCTTTGCTCCTTCAAACATTCAAACCTTCAAACCTTTAAGCCTTTGGCCCTTTGGCCCTTGTTGTCCTTTTCGTCCTTTTGGCCCTCGTTGTCCCTTTGGTCCTTTTGGTCCTTTTGGTCCTTTCGTCCTTTCGCACTCCCTTGTCACCAAGCGAACCGCACGCCTGAAAAGGCCAACCCCCATCGCCGGGTGCCTTTGCCCCAAGAGCTTTCTCTTCCGGAAGGCGCGTGGTTGGGGTTGGGGCCGCGCCGCTCCGGCGGCCTGCGCGGCGCGGTCAAAGCGGCGCTCCGGAAGCCTGCGCGCCGCACTCCCCAGCGCGGTCCCGGCCCCGGCCCCGATGCCGACTGCGACGGCGATCCCGACTGCGACGGCGATACGGATACCGACTACGAGGGTGACTGCGAGACCGTTTCCGACTGCGACTGCGATCCCGACTGCGACGGCGATACGGATACCGACTACGAGGGTGACTGCGAGACCGATTCCGACTGCGACTGCGATGCCGACCCCGATACCGACCCCGATACCGATTCCGATTCCGATACCGACCCCGATGTGAATCCCTCCGGACCTTCAGCCTAACAGCCTTCAGCCTAAAAACCTTCCTCCAACAGCCCCCTCGCCGTCATCTCCTCCACCAGGCGCTGCAGGTCGGCGGCGAGACGCTCCGGTTCCACCGCGTACTCCCCCAGCAGTCGGGCGGCGACGTCCCCCAGGCGGGCCCCGTCCCCCAGCAGTTCCAGGAAGCGGGTCCCCACGTGATCGAGGGCGTAGCAGGCGCCGGTCGCGGTGTCCAGGAGCGCGGTCTGCCCCCCCACCGTGCAGGACACCACGCGCGAAGGGACCCGCCACCGGGCGTCGGGGTTTCTCATACGTTCCTCCCCCCGGCCCGCATCTGCCGGGTCCAGGACTGGGCGTAGAGGCCCTGGCGGGCCAGAAGCTCGGCGTGGCTGCCGGACTCGACGATGCGGCCGCCGTCCATGACGTGGATGGTGCGGGCGTACATGGCGGTGGTGAAGCGGTGGGTGATGACGACCGCCGTGAGCCCCTCCGCCAGGCGGAGGAAGCGCTCCAGCCAGTCGGCCTCGGCCCAGGGGTCCATGGCGCTGGTGGGCTCGTCGAGCACGAGGAGGGGGGCGCGCCGGTAGAAGGCCCGGGCCAGGGCGATCCGCTGCCACTCGCCCACGCTGAGGTCCGACCCGCCGAGGAAGAGCTTGCCCAGCAGGGTGTCGTAGCCCTCGGGCAGGCCGGCGACGATCCCCTCCGCCCCGGCGTCGCGGGCGGCCCCCTCCACGCCGGGCCCCGTGGGGGGCGTCGCCAGGTCGCCCAGGGCGATGTTCTCGGCCACCGTCAGGTTGTAGTGGACCGGTTCCTGGAACAGCACGGTGACCCGCCGGCGGAGGTCGTCCAGGGGGAAGCGCCGCAGGTCCGACCCGTCGAGGGTGATCCTCCCCGCGCCGGGGTCGTAGAAGCGGCAGAGGAGCTTGAGCAGGGTGCTCTTGCCCGCCCCGTTCGGGCCGACGATGGCCGTGACCGCGCCGGTGGGGATCGTCAGGTCGAAGTTGCGGAGCGCCGGCCGCCCGCTGCCGGGGTAGGTGAAGCTCACCCCCTCGAAACGGACGCCCTCCCGCAGGGCCGGCGGCGCCGGGACGGGGTCCGGCGGGCCCGTCACCCGGGGCTCGAGTTCGAGGAAGGCGAAGAGGTCCTCCAGGAAGAGGCTGTTGCTGTAGATCTCGCCCGCGCTCGCCAGCAGCGACCCCATCAGCCGCTGGCCCTGGCTGAAGGCCTGGTAGCACAGGGCGAGGTCGCCGAGGGTGAGTTCGTGCCGCAGGGCCCGCCACACCATCCAGGCCATGGACAGGCCCGTCACCAGCAACGCGAGGGCGCCGGCGGCGAACTCCGCCCACCCCTCGGCCCGGGCCAGGTCGCGGCGCTCGGTCCGCAGCCGGCGGCGCAGGGCCTGGTAGAGCGAGCGGAAGTGGGGCCCGAGGCCGAAGAGCCGCGCCTCGGCCGCCGTCTCCCGCGCCGTGAGCAGCCAGTCGTAGTACCAGGTCCGGCGCTCGGCGGGGGTGTTGCGCAGGTGCCAGTGGAACCAGCGCAGGCGGTGGCGGAGCACCACCCAGAAGGCGGGGAGGGTGCACAGCAGCAGGGCGGCGGGGAGCCACGGGCCGTAGGGGAGGAGGATCACGGCCATGGCGGAGAGGGTGAGCCCGTTCTGGGCCAGGCCCCCCAGGTTCTCCAGCAGCAGGACCGGCCGGTAGCCGGCCTCCCGCTGGGCCCGGTGAAGGTGGTCGAAGTAATCGGGCTGGTCGTAGTAGGCCAGGTCCACCGCCATGGACTGCCGGTGGATGCGGTCGCGGATGTGGTCCTGCACCTGCTCCGAGAGGCTGTCCCGCACCCAGGCGCCGAGGCCCCGCAGCAGCTCGTCGGCCAGGAGCAGGCCGGCCATGAGCGCCGCCACCGGCAGCAGGGGCTGGACCGACTCCCACGACGGGGCCGGCGCCTGCATCACCCGGACCAGGCGGTCCACCAGGGCCCGGGTGAGGTAGACCAGGGCCGCCGGCAGCAGGCCCTGCACCAGCAGCACCCCCGCCCAGGCGGCCGCCCACCGCGGGGCCGCCGCCCACACCAGCTTCACGGCGCGCAGCAGGTACGGCAGCGTCCCCCGCGCCTGGGTCAGTTTTTCCCGAAGGATCTCGACGTCTTTCGTCATCGGCGCCCGCCGCTCCCGGGTGGGTGTCCCGCTCCCCCTCTCGCGGAGGGGCGGGCCCCACCAGTTTAAACACAAAATAGCGGAAAGGGATACCACATGCAACCGGAATGCGCCGCCTCCCGTCCGCCAGTCAGAGCCGCGCGCGTAAGCAAGCGGCCAGAGGACCCCCGCGCGCAAGCAAGCGGCCAGAGGACCCGCGCGTAAGCAAGCGGCCAGAGGACCCTCGCGCGCAAGCAAGCGGCCAGAGGACCCGCGCGTAAGCAAGCGGCCAGAGGACCCGCGCGCGCAAGCAAGCGGCCCGATCCGACATCCCCGCAAAAGCCCTCTCCTCCCACCGAGGCGCCAGGCCCGGAGAAAAGCAAATCGTATTTACAGAATTGATGCCCTCGCATAAAGTCCGGATTGTGATCTCACAGAGGCACAGAGGCACGGAGAAGAATCGTAAGGATTGTTGATTCTGTTAAATACGATTTGCATTTCTCTGTGCCTCCGAGCCTCTGTGAGAGAAAAGAACTTTTTGCGAACGCATCAGAATCAACAAACAGCCTTTGTCAAATTGAGCGGCAATCGGAAAGAACGCTCTGCTCCCGCCGCCTTCGGGGCGGGTTTGCCCCCACGTTGAGACGTCTTGCCCCGGGGGCCAGACGCGGGCGCCGGCCGCGAACGTGCCACGGGCCGCTCGTTCGGGGCGCCCGCGTCGCCGCCCCCGGGACGCGGCCGCGGGGGGATCAAGAGCACCCTGAAAGGGTGCGGGGAAGGCGGGTTGCTCCCGGCCGACGCTCCCCGGACCGGAAGACCGCACCCAGGGATGCCGCCCCGCAACTCAACACGCCGCGTCCGGGTTGCCCCTTGGGGGGCGCGTGTTCCGTGCTTCCCATCCTCCCGCGGTTATTCCGTTTCCGTGTTATCCGTGCTTATCCGGTGCGCCAGGGAAAGCCTGGCCGATCTTGCAAACTGAGAGGCGCTTGCCCTGTGAATTGCCTGTTCGACAAGGAAAGGAGGACCGCTTGAGTCAAAAGGTCTCCGCGACGGAAAGGCTGCCGGAAGGGTTCGAGCCCGAGCCGGGGGTGCCGCTGAAAGTCTCTCTTCTGCGTTGGAAACTGGGCCGCAAGGCCAAGCAGGAACCGGCGTTCCGGTTCGATACGCGGACCTTTCCAGTTACTTCGACACCATCGACCACCACCGGCTGAGGGGACTGCTGGAACGGCGGATCGCCGACCGGTAGGTTCTGACGCTGATCCGGATGTGGTTGAAGTGTCCGGTGGCGGAGGACGACGGGCGCGGGGGTCGAAAGACCACGCGGCCGGAGAAGGGGACGCCTCAGGGGGGCGTGATCTCCCCGCTGCTGGCGCATCTCTACCTCCACGAGTTCGACAAGGCGTTCCACGGGACGGACGGGCCGAGGCACTGGGCCAACGCCCGGCTGACCCGGTACGCGGACGATTTCGCCGTGCAGGCGCGTTCCTGGGCAACTACTTCAACCTCGGGTATCCCCGGAAGGCGTTTCGGCGGATCAAACACTTCGCCCGATGCCGGTTGATCGGCTTCCTGCGCCGAAGGAGCCAACGGCGGATGAAGATCCTCCAGGGGGAGGAGACCTACTACGCGGCGCTGGAGCGCCTGGGTCCCGTTCAACACTGAATGCGTCCCCGTCAACTCCCTGCACACGCCTTGGGGCGAGAGCTTGTCGGATACGGGAAACCCGCACGTCCGGTTCGACGAGGGGGAGTGAGTCGGAGTGCATGGCATACGGCTATTGAGGCACAGACCGGGGAAACCCTGAAACACCCTATGCTGGAGCCTAAACACTCTCGCTTACTCCTCAACTCTACTGGAAAAGATCGGTAATCGACCGGCGAAGTCGCGGTTTTCGGGGATTACGAGGGGGTAAACAAAGCCGGAATCCGGTTCGGGTCCGGTCCGGCCGGCCGGGGCATCCAAATTGTCTAGCTGTTTTGAACACCGCTTTCGGGGTCGAACTTCCGGAAACCGGCGGCATCTCCCCCGGGCCGTGTCCGGCCGGATCTTCGCCCTCCGGGTGAGTTGCGGCGTAAATGCAAAGTCCGGCGGGGGATGAAGCCGTCTATCGATTCGGAAGGCAGCCGATGGACCATGCCACGCTCGCGGAGGCCCAACGACCCGGCCCGACCAGCGGAATGGTATCCGGATTGCTTAAAATCGGAACGGACGGTTGTGTATTACCCGGCTCCCTCCATCTGGGGAGAAGCCGTGTACTGGGTTTTCTGGCGGCCCTGGGCCGCGCGGGGGCGGTGACAGGACGATAGCGCGAGCACGCTGTGTCTCTCCAGAAACAAATTCGCAACGTATTTGGAAAAAAGGATTGCGAAATGCGGTTTCTGGCCGACTGGACGGCCACCCCGCCGCCCTCGCTTAAAAGGTCCTCGGAGCTTTTGGAACGCGGGTTTTCCCGAACAGGGCCTTTCGTCGTCGGAGCGATATTTTACTTGCAGGTTGCCTTGCTTTGTAATAGTATCTATTTTTAGTTGGAAACGCATAGAATATGTTTGCATCAAAGTTTCGGGATTCGAAGAGCTTTCGGTAAAGGGGAGCCGTTATGAGATCCAGAATGAATTTGTGGATGACGGGGATCGTTTTCATCCTGTTGGCGCCGGTTTTCGTCCCGGCCGTGACCCTGTCGATCGAGCCCATCACTTGGGACATCGTCGGCTTGGACAGTAACTCACCTGCAACTGCCGGGCCATACCGGTTTCCCATCGGGGTGAGGGTCACAAACGAAGACCCGACAACAACATCCAACAGCATCTCAGTGACGTGGGAGTGGCAGTCGGACAATACGCCGGAGTGTATCGAACTGCGAGATGACTCGATGGGAACACCGGGTCACCCGATCACGCTCATACTGGCCCCCGATACTTCAGCCGATGTCTATTTCGAGATCGAGATCGTTCGGGCCGCCTCGAGTCACGATAAGTTCCGGCGCTACCAAATCACGGCCACAGAGTCCGGAATCGGCGGCGGGACGGCTTCAACGCCCACTCCCCGACAGGTGTACGTTGAGAAACTGGTTTCCCAGAACCGGAACTACATCACGTCCATCAGTCTGGATGGAACAACGATCCCGTTCGGCGGTAGTATGAATCTCCTAGTGGGCCAGACGTACGACATAACACTGACAGGGGGGACCGCTACTGGCGGATACAACCAGCTTGAGACCTTTATCAACTTCCCCAACACCATCTTTCAGATCAATTCGGTTACTACGACCTACGATGTGGAGTCTACAAGGGTTACAAACCCATGGCCAAACCTGTACGCCGATGCCTGCGGGTGGGACGCCGACCCCTCCAGCCCTAACTATCGCTCATGCATCATCGACGATGACAAGGCGGGTGGGAACACCGTAACCACCGTCTACAACGTAACCATCATCAGCGGGGGAGGCACCAGCGAGACCCTCCACAGCCTGTTCCACGACTTTTCCGGCAGCAGTTACCACTACAACGCCGACTTCTCCTCCAGCTTTGTCATTGCCAACATCAAGACGCCAACCATCGCAAAAAAATTCACCCCCAAGGCCATCCTCCCCGACGGGACTTCCGTTCTTACTTTCACCCTGACCAATCCATCCTCCGAAACCCTGACGGATCTGAATTTTACTGACTCTTTCTGGAATGAAGGTGGCCAGCGTGACGGGTATTAGCTATAACGATATCGGGGGAGCATTTGATCCCCTGCCCGATCCTGATGACACCTCCGTTTCATTCTCCAACGGCACGCTCCTTCCATACAGCGTGGGAACCATCACCGTGAATGTGACAGCCCCCGAGGGCACTTATCCCAACGATACTGGACACCTTTTTATAGGCGAAGAAGATACCGGCAGTTTTGGCAGTGCCACCTTGACGGCTTCCTCCGCACCGCCTTGCACCCCAGGGCTCACTCTGGCTACTTTTCAGATGGGGACAACCGATCTTCCTCCCGTTTTCACGTCCAAGGCAGCCAACGTTTCTACCGCCACAGCAAGTTTCGCAACAGCAAACCATAAAATTGATACAGCACAAGGTAACCCGGTTAATTCTTGGTCGGGCGAAGGGTTTCCGAAAAGTACTCCTCCCGGTTCAACAACTTCGCCTTACTTTGACATTACCGTGGATACAAGCAAGTATGAGGATGTTTCCATCACGGTGCAGACTTATCGGGACGCCGACTGGAGTGATACAAACACAACAATGTACGTGTGGTCCAGTTCCGATGGCGGGGCTTCGTTTACGGCGACTTCTCCCGCCACTGGTACTTTACCCAAAACGACCTGGAGCGCCGATCAGACATTTGCAGCAGCAGCCACGGGCTCGAGTACGACAATATTCCGGATCAATGCCTACGGCGCCAACAATCCAAACTCCGAAATGAATCTCGACAACATCGTTGTAAGAGGTTGCGGAATCGCTCCTCCGCCCCCGACGATAGCCAAATCCTTCTCACCTGAAACCATCACCCAGGGAGACACTTCAACGCTGACCTTTACCATCACCAACACGACACTGGGGAATGTCGCCCTGACGGGAATCGCTTTCACCGATGTCTTGCCCGTTGGGTTGACGGTGGCCTCTGGTACATCGTCGCAATGCGGGGGCACATTGACCACCACCGCGCCTCGGACCATCGCTTTCAGCGGCGGATCACTGTCCGCCGGCGGCAGTTGCAGCTTCAGCGTCAGCGTTACCGGCGCCACTGCGGGGCAATACGAAAACGTCAGCGATTACATCTCCTGCAACGAGGGAGGTACGAACACGAGTTCCAGTGGCTATGCGACCGACACTCTGACCGTCAATGAGCCGGTCTACCCGCCTGTTCTCTCCAAGTGGTTCAGTCCATCATCCGTCCTCCTGACCGGCTCCTCGACATCGACGCTGAACTTCATGATCACCAACCCGAACAAAGCAACAACACTCCACAATATCAGCTTCACGGATACCTTGCCGGCGGGAGTGACCGTGGTGACTTCCCCCGTTCCGACTTCTGCCTGTTCGGGCTCTTGGAGCACCACGGCTCCGGATTCGATCTCTTTCAGTGGTGGCCAGCTTGCCCCCGATACCAGTTGTTACTTTAGTGTGACAGTCTATCCCACCACGACCGGGACGAAGAACAACACGACTTCCGTCGTGACCTCCGACGAAGGATCCGGCAGTGCAGCTTCTGCCACGCTTCAAGTTAACGCCGGGGTGTCGCTGCTCGCGCTGAACAAGCAGATTTCGACGACCGGCTTGACCGGGCCTTGGACCAAATGGGTTGGATTTGCGAATGCGACGTTTCCTAAAGACGTGTATTACCGATTCTTTGTCTCCAACGACGGCGAAACCGATCTCCATTCGATCAGCGTAACAGATGACAGGTACACCCTCAGTTGTACCTGGCCCAATCCATTTACATTGACGCCGGGCAGCACTGCCGAATGCACTTACGGTCCGGTGTCGGTAGTTTCCGCACCCTCCAGTCCGTACGTCAACACAGCATCCGCCACCAGCACTGAAACTCCCGACGCGGTAACCTCGTCGGCGGAGTACGGCCTGAAGCATATTACTATCATCAAGGATTCCGAGGAAGGGGCTTTCTCTGCGAGCGGAGACGTATTACACTACCATTACAAGATCTCGAACGACGGTCACTACCCCTTGCTTGGCCCGGTGACAGTTTCGGACAACAAAGTGACGACGGTTACCTGCGATGACGTGACCACTGCCATCGAAACCGCAACCGGGAATCCCGGCAACGGCGACAAGTACCTGGATCCGGGCGAGAGCGTTTATGCCGCGTCCGCGGAACCGCATCATGTGGTTTCCGAGGCCGAACTTACGGCAGGTTTTGTCACCAACGAAGCGTCCGCCACGATAGACGGCGTCACGTCAAACATTGCGACTAAAACGGTATATTACAGTAACAACCCCTTGCATGTTTTCTTGTCTGGCTTCCGCGCCTACGCGGAAAACGCTCGTGTAATCGTTTTCTGGGAAACGGCCGGAGAGCGAAACACGCTGGGGTTCCAACTGTTGAGGCTGGACCCGAAGACCGGAGGATTCAATCCCGTCAATGCAGGCCTTTTGCCTGCATTGGCTCAACCCCACCGTGGAGGTATCTACCGCTTACGGGACGATGGCGCTTCGCCCGGAGGGACATACACCTATCAACTTGTCGAAGTGGAGACTGACGGCAAGCGGATGACATACGGTCCCATCACGGTTTGCGTTGGCGTCGCCAATGGGGACGAACCGGCCATGTCCGGGTCTTCGGCATACGACCGCCGTGTCAGGGATGATGCTCGTGCGGAGATGAAGGCGGTTCAGGCCGCCAAGGTGGAATCCCTGGCCAACGAGAACATGGCGACAGGCGACCTCATCAAAATTACGGTCTCCGAGAAAGGCCTCTATTTCATGGATGCGTGTGATATTGCCTCGCTCCTGGAAATTCCCCTCTCTGAAATCGCCCCGATGATCCAAAAAGGCAAGCTCTCCCTGAGCAGCCAGGGCGAACAGATAGCCTATCTGCCTGCGCCAAATGATACAGGTCTCTATTTTTACGGAGCAGGCGTGGACAGCCTCTACACTCAAGATAACGTTTATTGGCTCGAACGGGGTGAAGGGCGGCTCATGTCGGAGATCCACGGCATGAAACCCAGGCCGTCAACCCAGGAGGCAAGTTTCAGCGAGACCCGGCATTTCGAGGAAAATCTGGTGACGATGGGCTCGCAGTACGAGGACGAGGACTATGACCAGTGGTTGTGGGGTTATCTGTTCGCCAGCAGTTCCTGGCAGGATCCGCCATTGGATTTTACTTTCGAGGTTCCCAGTCTTTCCGAAGCTCAGACCCTGGCCACCATCCGGCTGCAACTTCAGGGCGGGTCGGACGCGGGGGTTGCCAATGACCACCACGTTGCTCTCCGACTCAACGGGCAACCATTGGCTGAGGATTGGTGGAGCGGACTAACCTGTCATACCGTGGAATCGGCCGCACCGCTCAAAGAGGGTGAAAACACGCTGACCGTGGAAGCGAAGTCTGAAGGGAGTGTAGCGTACAATTCATTTTTCATCAATTACTTCGATGTGACTTACAAACGGCTATACGAGGCGCAAGGAGGCTGCCTTTTCTTCCGGGGGGATGGTAACCGGACCGTGACCTTGAGAGGCTTCTCGTCGAAAGATGTTCTAATCTTCGACCTCACGGACCCTCTACAACCCAGACTTCACGGTGCCACCACCATACGGCAAAACAAGACCGGCTACACGGCCAGTCTTTATCCGGCGACCGCCGATACCCCTTATGTAGCGGTAACCCAAGATGGCATACAACGGGTTTACGGTAAGGCGGTCGGAACCTTCACCCTTTCATCCCAAGGCACTGGGGCCGATTATCTCATCATCGCTCCCGCCCGGCTTTTACCGGCGGCACAGACGCTGGCCGATTACCGGGCCGGCCAGGGTTATAAGACCCGAGTCGTGGACGTTGAAAGCGTGATGAACGAGTTCGGCTTTGGCCTGTGGGATCCTGAGGCCATCCGAAGTTTCCTGTCTTTTGCGCATGCCAACTGGAGCACTGCCCCGCGTTTCGCCGTCCTGATTGGTGACGGCAGCATGGACTACAAGGACTACCTGGGCTTTGGAGGCTGCCTGATCCCGTCTCCCATGATGCCGACACCCCATGGCCGTTTTGTTTCGGACAACCATCTCGCGGATTTTGATGGGGATCATGTACCGGAGATCGCGATCGGAAGGCTCCCGGTGACCACTGCGGATGAATTACTCGCGGTTGTCGGCAAAATCCAACAATATGAGAGAACCGCGGCCAACGGGAATGTGGTACTCCTTGCGGACACGCCGGACAGGCATGCGGGGAACTTCATCACAGACAGCGAGACGCTTGCCTCGCTCTTTCCCGTTAATTATGCCTTAACAAAGATTTATCTGTCCAACCCCGCGGACGTCGGCACAGCGAGATCAAGGCTGTTCGCTGCCATCAACAGTGGCGTGGACTTTTTCAACTACATCGGCCATTCCAATGCGTATCTGTTTTCCAATTCCTGGTTGTTGTATTATTTGCCGGAACTGGGGTACAATGATTTGCCTCGCTTCCGAAACGCGGGAAGACTGCCGATCATGACGGTTTCCGGATGTTCCGTTGGGGATTTCTCGAACCCTTACCGTATTATTCTGGCTGAAGCTTTGCTTTTCTGGCCCTTTGGAGGCATCGCCGCCGTCTGGACATCTACCGGTTTTTCTGATGATGTGCCAGGTGCGCTCCTCAGCCGGGACTTCTACAACGCCTATTTGCAGTCCGGGCCGAACGCCGCTATCGGAGACGTCGTGCGTCGGGCCCTTTCAGCCTACAAGAACCGCGGCAAGGACTTGTACATGATCGATGTTTATAATCTGATCGGCGACCCCGCACTCCGATTAAGGTGAAGAGGGTGATGAAGATTGAAAATTCTCAAGTGGCTCTTGCCGGGAAGGTTTACGAGAAAACAGGTTCTCTCGTTACACGCCGAATCGCTGGAGAGCTAATTCTCGTGCCCATATCCGGCGACTTGGCGAATCTTCAGCGCATTTTCACTCTCACACCGGTTGCTGAATTCATTTGGGAACGATTGGACAAAAAGCGGGACTTGATTGGGATTCGCGACGATGTTGTCGCTCGTTTCGACGTGGAAAGCTCTCAGGCGGACGCCGACATCTTCGCTTTTATAGAGAAACTCATCAACGCTCGACTGATCAAGGAAGTGGAGAAGTGACATGGATTGCCTGGATGTGGAGCGGTCGGGCATCAAGGCGTATTGGCGGGGTTTCCTTGACAGGGCCATAAAACAGAAGATTCCCCTCTCTGGGGCTCTGGAGTTGACCCGCCGGTGCAACCTTCGTTGTGCGCACTGTTATCTGGGACACGGGGCTTCACGGTTGGTCCACCCCGGCGAGGAGTTGGGAACGGACCGATGGCTATCGCTGATCGATGAAATGACTGCGGCCGGCTGTCTGACCCTGTTGCTGACTGGGGGTGAACCTCTTCTCCGTGAAGATTTTACGTCAATCTACCGCCGGGCCCGGGAGAATGGCCTTCTGGTAGTCGTCTTTACCAATGGGACCCTGGTGACTGAGGACCTCCTAAGGCTTTTTCAAAAATTCCCCCCCGTAGAAGTTGAGGTCAGCCTCTACGGGGCTTCGGCCACGACCTTCGACCGCGTCACCGGGATGCCGGGATCCTATGAACAATGTATGCGCGGGATAAAAGCGCTGTTGAGCAACGGGATTCGCGTGAACCTGAAGACGATCCTGATGACCCTGAACCATCATGAACTGGTGGACATGGAGAACATGGCTCGGGAGTTGGGCGTTGGTTTCCGTTTTGACTCGGCTATCACACCCTGTTTGAATGGTGATGACTCTCCCTTGGAACTCCGGGTCACCCCAGAGGAGATCGTTGCCAGGGAAATGGAAGACACTTCGAGAAGGGAGCGGTGGAGGAAGCATTATGAGAAATGTAAAGACATAACACTGGGCAATCGCCTGTATGGTTGCAGCGCTGGGTACACCAGTTTTTACGTGGATGCTTCAGGCCGCATTCAACCTTGCCAGATGACAGGTGATTTAGGGTTTGATCTCTTCGACGGTTCATTTCTCGAAGGGTGGAAGAAGATAACTGAAAGGATCGGTGACTTGAAAGCGGAAGCCGACTTTGCATGCCGGGACTGTAAAACCATCAACCTCTGCGGATATTGTCCAGCCTTTTTCAGGCTGGAAACCGGCCGGGCGGATATCCGTAGCGAATTTCTTTGCCGAATCGGTGAACTTCGACTCAGTTACATTCGCGAAAAATTGACGGAAGGAGCAAAACGTGAAAGAAAATCAAGAGCGGACCGTAAAACTACCGTATGATAAGCCAGAACTCCAAATTGTTGAGTTAGCCGCCGATGAGGTCCTTGAAGTGGGATGTAAAACGAGTAGTTCTGCCACTGCTATGGTGGATCGGCGTTGCAATGTTGGTGGTTGCTCTACAATCGGTTCATAAGTGTTCCAACCGTGGATTAGCAGGGAGATCATTTCCCAGGGATTTTCTTGAATATAGATATTGCTGACGTACATTTTCGATTGAGTTCTATGGGTAAGCCCATCAACACTGTAACCCATGACGTCATTTATCGTCCCTTTATCAAGGAGAATCCACCTTCTATTGGAAATTCTGTACCTGTTGATGTGAATGTCGAGATCGACCGGTTTCCCGTTTTTTGCCAGGATATTAAATTGTTTGATACTCGCGAATCATGGTCCATTTATCGCGAGGGCGAGGAGTATATTTGGGTTAACGCTCGCGAACCGAGTGAGTTTTTCTGGGCGGCGCGCTTTAAACGCCGGATGACAACTGTGATTGTGTATTGCCGTGAGCGCTTTCTCTCCATTGCCGATGGTCGGAAGTTGGTCTATAACCCGATGACGTATCCCCTGGACCAATTTCTCCTCATGTACGCCCTTGCCGAAAGAGGTGGGGCGATACTCCACTCCTGTGCGGTGGAACTGGGCGGCGGGGGGGTGGTCCTGCCCGGGCGTTCAGGGGCCGGCAAGACGACGATCTCCCGGCTGCTGGCCTCGCGGGGACACCGTATGCTCAGCGACGACCGGGTGGTGGTCCGGAAAATCAACGACGCGTTCCATGCGTACGGGACCCCGTGGGCAGGGGAGGGGAAGATCGCCGAGAACCGGAAACTCCCGCTGAAGGGATTGCTCTTCCTCCAGAAAAGCGACGACAACCGGCTGGAGAGACTCACCCCGGCCGCTGCGTTCAAACGCCTGATGCCGGTGACGTCCATCCCCTGGTTCGATGAAGAGGTTCTGCCCTCCGCGCTCTCGTTCTGCGAGAGCCTCATCTCGAACATTCCCGCCTACGACCTTCACTTCCGGCCCGATGACGCGGTGGTGGACCTGCTGGAGGCGTCGGCGGCGACGCTGTGAGCGCCTCCCGGGGCATGACCGGACCTGAACCCCGAAACCCAAACCTTTGATCCTCACGAAGCGCACGGACCCGGCGATCCGCACCAACGACGCGAAACGCACGGACCGCACGAAACGCTTTCTAAAACGGATGCGCACGGATTCACACGGGGCGTCCAGGGCAACGAGCGGGTCGACACCGCGTTTTGGCGACGGTCGGCATTGTCCGGGGCCTGAGGTGGTTGGGACCTTGCCTTTGCCCCGCTTTCCCCCGCGCGTTGCCGGCGGGGGAATCGCGAGGAGGCCATGCGGACGAGGCAAGAAGCGGGGAGGCGAAGGAGACGAGGTTTGCGTCCTCACTCCGTCCGGAGTGAGATTTGATGCGTTCGCAAAAAGTCCTTTTCTCTCACAGAGGCACGGAGGCACAGAGAAATGCAATCGTATTTAATAGAATCAACAATCCTTATGATTCTTCTCCATGCCTCCGTGCCTATGCGAGATCACAGCCCGGACTTTTTACGGGGGCGTCATATTTGTGTAGAATGAGGCGGATGAACGAGGTTCCGGAACTCCGTCAGGAGTTCAATGACTCCCTCGCGGCGCGCGGGGCGCCGGGTCGTTCCAACGCCGACGCCATCTCGGCGCGCGGGGCGACGGGTGGGCGCCTCGGCAAATTGAACTCCTGACGGAGTTCGTGGACTTTGTACAACGCATTGTATCTACAAAAATTGCACTCCTGACGGAGTGCGGAATCCGGCCGGGGCCGGCGGTCGGGCGGCGGGTTCGGGCGGGGGTCGGCGGCTCGGGGCGGGGCTGGGCGGAGGCCGGTGACTCGGGGCGGCTTCCGGCCGGGGTTGGTGACTCGGGGCGGTTTGCGCCAGGGGCCGGCGGCTGGGGGCGGATTCCGGCTGTGGTAGGTGGCTCGGGGCGGTTTGCGCCAGGGGCTGGCTACTGGGGGCGGGATCCGGCCGTGGCTGGCGGCTGGGGGCGGGTTGTGCTCGGGGCTGGCGGCTGGGGGCGGGGTTAGGCGGCGGGGTTGGGCACTTCCGGCGCCGGACGGTGTCTTTTGGGAAACGAATCGAAATGGCAGTGGCGTTGGGCTCCGGTTTGCGGGAGAATATCAGGGATTTACGGGCCTGCTCGAGGCGTTGTCACGACCATTTCGAGGCCTTCGACTTCGGGAACGATCGGATAGCGAAAAAAATTCCGGAAGAGAAGTGAGATCAACACCCAAATGAAAAGGGATCAAGGTGCTATTTGCCCTCCGGACGCCGTCTTGTCCGTCTCGGTCCTGGCGGGCCCGGATGTTGAACCGGGCCCGGGCGAAGGGATTTCCCTGAGCACCCCGGAACTGGCGGGGCTGATCGAGGCCGTGCACGGGACGGGGGCGGCCGTCCGCTTCCGTGCCCGGGGCAACAGCATGCGGCCGGCCATCCGGGACGGGGACTTCATCACGGTCCACCCGCTCGGCGAGTTGACGCCCCGCCGGGGGGACGTGCTCGCCTTTCGTCTCCCGGGGCAGCCCCGCCTGCTGGTCCACCGGGTGCGGAGCTGCCGGCGGGGGCGCTTCCTCCTGCAGGGGGACGCGGTGCACTCCGCCGACGGGTGGGTCGGGGCCGCCGACGCCCTGGGCATCGTCACGCGCGTGGAGCGCGGCGGGGCCGTGCGGTGGTGGCCGAGCCCGCTGGAGCGCCCCCGGCTCGCCCGCCTGTACTTCGCCCTCTACGCCTTCTGGCCCCCGTTGCGCCGGCTCCTGGCCCGGGTGCGGGGGCGGCTGCGTTTCAAGCACGGACCCTGACCGGTTTGACCACGGAGGGTCGGAATTAAAACCACGAACCACACGAACCACACGAACGCCGGCCGGGCTGGCCCCTTGACCGGTTTGACCACGGATGAACACGGATAGACACGGATGGCTGGAATTAAACCACGAACCACACGAACCACACGAACACCGGTCGGGCTGGCCCCTTGACCGGTTTTACCACGGATGAACACGGATAGACACGGATGGCTGGAATTTAAACCATGAACCACACGAACCACACGAACACCGGCCGGGCTGGCCCCTTGACCGGTATTACCACGGATGAACACGGATAGACACGGATGGCTGGAATTAAACCACGAACCACACGAACCACACGAACACCGGCCGGGCTGGCCCCTTGACCGGTATTACCACGGATGAACACGGATAGACACGGATGG
>JAGNHB010000065.1:0-392 GCA_018001935.1 Acidobacteriota bacterium | reverse complement strand
CTGGAATTTGAACCACGAACCACACGAACCACACGAACGCCGGTCGGGCTGGCCCCTTGACCGGTATTACCACGGATGAACACGGATAGACACGGATGGCTGGAATTAAACCACGAACCACACGAACCACACGAACACCGGTCGGGCTGGCCCCTTGACCGGTATTACCACGGATGAACACGGATAGACACGGATGGCTGGAATTTAAACCACGAACCACACGAACCACACGAACACCGGTCGGGCTGGCCCCTTGACCGGTTTGACCACGGATGAACACGGATAGACACGGATGGCTGGAATTTGAACCACGAACCACACGAACCACACGAACGCCGGTCGGGCTGGCCCCTTGACCGGTATTACCACGGATGAACACGGATAGACACGGA
>JAGNHB010000064.1 GCA_018001935.1 Acidobacteriota bacterium | reverse complement strand
CCATCTGGTCGACCGTGCGGTCGCCCTTCGCGAGAAAGCGCTGGCAGAAACGGTAGGTGATTTCGTAGACCACCTCAGCTTTCTGGTAGGTGAGCAGCCTCCGGTAATCACCCCGAGGGGGGGGAGCAACCCCGAGCCGGGGGAGGAAACGTGGTGGGGAAGTGGGGGGTGGGGGGTATGGGAGTCATGGGAATCATGGGAATCATGGGAGTCATGGGAGTCATGGGAGCCGGGGAAAGATAGGGCTTCAAAATAGAGAGGATAGGTCAAGTCTTCGGCGGAATCTTCGGGAAGGTCTTCGAATACGTCCCCGGAGCCTTCGGAATCAGGGGGAAAGGGGTCTTCCAGGTTCGCATCAATCACGGGCATATCGCATCTCGTGGGTTAACGGCAATTCTCCAGCCTCATCGATCCCCTCGATCCCATAACTCCCATAGCTCCCATAATTCCCATAATTCCCATCACTCACCCCTCCCCGCCGCCCCCTCACTTTCTGGCCGCTGCGGCCGACGGGCGTGGGGTGTGGGCCGCCGAGGCGGTCGACATCAGCGACGGGAGGGCCTTGACCTGCTCCACGGTTCGCAGGGTCTTGCGGAGGTCGTTGTCGGTGGGGCGTAAAAACCAGGCCGAGTAGACGCCGATCCAGATCATGAGCAGCACCAGGGGAACGAGGAGCGCCCGCTCCCGCAGGCCGATGTCGCTGACCTGGCGGTTCTCCTCCTTCGTGACCTCGCCGAAGAAGACCCGCTGGTAAACCCGCAGCATGTAGACGGCCCCGAGGATCATCCCCAGAACGGCCACCACCGCGAAAGCGCGGTTCCCGATGAACGCGCCCTGGAGCACCAGGATCTCGCCCACGAAACCGTTCAGCCCCGGGAGCCCGATGGAGGACAGCGTGGCGATCATGAAGAACACCGCGAAGGCGGGCATGGTTTTCGCGAGTCCGCCGAAGTCCTCGATCTGCCGGGTGTGGCGACGGTCGTACAACATGCCCACCAGCAGGAAGAGCATCCCCGTGGAGAGGCCGTGGTTGAGCATCTGGAGGTTGGCCCCCTGAACCCCGGTGAAGGTGAAGGTGAAGATGCCCAGCATCACGTAGCCCATGTGGGAGACCGAGGAGTAGGCCACCAGCCGCTTCAGGTCCGGCTGGACCATGGCCACCAGGGCGCCGTAGACGATGCCGACGACGGCCAGCAGGCAGATCCAGGGCGCGAGCTTGAGCGTGGCGTCGGGAAACAGGGGCAGGCAGTAGCGGAGGAACCCGTAGGTCCCCATTTTCAGCAGCACGCCCGCCAGGATGACTGAACCCGCCGTGGGCGCCTCCGTGTGGGCGTCGGGGAGCCACGTGTGGAAGGGGAAAAGGGGCACCTTGATGGCGAAGGCGATACCAAAAGCCAGGAAAAGCAGGATTTGTCGGTCGAAGGGGATCACCAGCGAGATGCCGCCGCTGCCCTGGAGCGTCTCGGCGATTCGAAGGTAGGAGAAGGTGTGGACCCCGGTGGCGTCGTAGTGCAGGAGGCCGAGCACGATGATCCCCACCAACATCAGCAGGGAGCCCGCCATGGTGTAGATGAAGAACTTGACCATGGCGTAGACCCGGTTGGCACTCCCCCAGACGCCGATGACCAGGGCCATGGGGATGAGCACGACCTCCCAGAACACGTAGAACAGGACGAGGTCCAGGGACAGGAAGACGCCCAGGATCCCCGTCTCCATGACCAGCAGGCAAACCATGAAGGCCCGGAGGTGCTTTTCCACCGCCCGGGACGCCGCGATGGCCACGGGGGTCAGGAAGGCGGTCAGGAGGACCAGGAACAGCGAAATCCCGTCGACGCCCAGGATGTAGCGGATCTCCGCCCCCCCCAGGGTGAACCAGTGGCGGGATTCCAGCAACTGGAACCCCCCGCCGGCCCGGTTGAAGCGGAGCAAAAGCTCGACGGCAGCCGCCAGGGGAAGCAACGAGACCCCGAAGGCGGTCCACCGGACCGCGGAGGCCCGCTCGCGCGGGACGAGCGCCAGCAGGGGGACCCCCAGCAGCGGGAGGAAGATGATCCAGGAGAGGAGGTGGTTGGCCGGCATGTCGAACCCCTCAGCGCAGGTAGAGCATCAGGAGGGCCAGGCCGGCGGCGAGGACCCCCACGGTGATCCAGCCGGCGTAGACCCGGGTGATGCCGCCCTGGAGACGGGAGACTCCCTTCCCCGCGGCCCCCGCCAGGTCGGCCCACCCGTTGACGATGCCGTCGATGACGTTGACGTCCGTCCACTTCCAGAAGACCTTCTCCGAAAGCCAGAAGAGGGGGCGCACGATCAGCGCGTGGAAGATCTCGTCCACGTAGAACTTGTTGGATATCAGCTTGTGCACCACCCCCAGTCGGGCCTCGTCCACCGGCGTCCGCCGCTGCCGACGGTAGACGGACCAGGCCGCCAGGGCGCCCAGCAGCGCGGCAGCCACCGAGATACACGTCACGAGGATCTCGTCGGCGTGGTGGGCGGCGGAGTGAGCGTGCGCCGCCGGGGCGCCGCCGGCGGCGAACACGGGGGAGAGGAACGCGTGGAAGCGGTTGGCCCCGACCCAGGCGGGGAGGCCGACCAGGCCGCCAAGGAGCGAGAGGGCCGCCAGGACCGCCAGGACCAGGGTCATGGATCTCGGCGACTCGTGGACGCGGGAAAGCTTGTCCTCCCCCATGCGCGCCGTCCCGTGGAAGGTCAGGAACATCAGGCGGAACATGTAGAAGGCGGTCAGCACGGCGGCGAAGGTGGCCATGGCGTAAAGGGTCATCGCGCCGGGCACCCCGGAGGAGTAGACGGAGAAGAGGATCTCGTCCTTGGAAAAGAACCCGGAGAAGATCGGGATGCCGGCGATAGCCAGTGTCCCGAACCACATGGTCACGCAGGTGACGGGGGTTTTCTTCGCGATCCCGCCCATGTTCTGGAGGTCCTGCTCGTGGTGGAGGGCCAGAATCACGCTCCCGGAACCCAGGAAGAGCAGGGCCTTGAAGAAGGCGTGGGTCATGAGGTGGAAGATCCCCGAGGTGAAGGCGCACACCCCCAGGGCCGTGAACATGAAGCCCAGCTGGCTGACCGTGGAGTAGGCCAGCACCCGCTTGATGTCCCGCTGGAAAAGGCCGATGACGGCGGCAAACACGGCGGTGGCGACGCCCACCACGGCCACGGCCAGAAGGGCGCGGGGGGCGTGCAGGTACAGGACGCTGGAGCGGGCCACCATGTACACGCCCGCCGTCACCATCGTGGCGGCGTGGATAAGGGCGCTGACGGGGGTTGGGCCCTCCATGGCGTCCGGGAGCCAGACGTAGAGAGGGATCTGGGCGCTCTTCCCCACCGCGCCCACGAAGAGGAGCAGCGCCGCCGCCGTCAGGACGCCGGCCCCGGTCTCCACCGGCAGGGCGGTGATCCCGGCGAACAGGCCGTTGAAATCGAGGCGGCCGAAGACGCTGAACAGCAGGAACACCCCGCAGATGAAGCCCGCGTCCCCGATCCGGTTGACGATGAAGGCTTTCTTCCCTGCATCGGCGGCGGACTTCTTGTGATAGTAGTAGCCGATCAGCAGGTATGAACACAGCCCGACGCCCTCCCACCCCACGAAGAGGAGGAGGTAGTTGTCCGCCATGACCAGCAGGAGCATGGCGGCCATGAAGAGGTTGAGGTAGGCGAAGAACCGCCGGTACCCATCCTCGCGCGCCATGTAACCCGTGCTGTAGACGTGGATGAGGAAGCCCACCCCGGTCACCACCAGGACCATGGTCAGGGACAGGGGGTCCAGGAGCAGCCCGAAGCGGGCGGTGAAGGTGCCGGAACTGATCCAGTCGAAGTAGGCGTGCTCCCAGCGGTGGCCGGGCATCCCGTTCAACCGGAGGAAGAGCGTCACCGCGGCGGCCAGGGAGAGGAACGTGGCCCCACAGGCGACCGCGTGCACGGCGCGCCGGCTGAAGCGCCCGCCCAGCAGGCCGTTGACGAGGAAGCCGAGGAAGGGGAGCGTGGGGACCAGGAGGGCCAGGTGCTGCGTTTCCATCGGGCCCTCACGAGTCCTTCAGCCGGCGGAGCCGGTCGATGTCCAGGGTGCCGTGCGTCCGCCAGACCGCGATCACCAGGGCCAGCCCGACCGCCGCCTCCACGGCGGCCAGCGCGATCACCAGGAAGACCACCACCTGCCCGTCCAGGGACCGGTTCTCCCGGGCAAAGGCCAGGAAGGTCAGGTTGGCGGCGTTGAGCATGAGTTCGACGCAGAGGAAGAGCACGACCAGGTTGCGACGGGTCAGGAGCCCAACGACCCCGACGGCGAAGAGAATCGCTCCCAGCAGCAGAACGTGGGTGATGGGGACGTCCATCAGGCGTCCTCCGGCCTTTTCTTTCGGGCCAGCACCACCGCGGCCACCAGGGCGATCATCACCAGGACGGTGATCAGTTCGAAGGGGAGAAGGTACCGGGTGAACAGCAGGGTGCCCACGGGCGCGACACCCCCGGGCGGTGGCGTCGCGGCGAGGGCTTCGGGCCGGGTCGTGAACCGTGCCGTGGCGAAGAGGACCAGGACAAGCACGCCGCACCCGAGCAGGGCCGACTGGATCCGCCAGGCCAGCCGGTCACTCCGCTCCCCGGACGCGGTGTAGGGGCCCACCAGCATGATGGTGATGACGAAGAGCACCATCACCGCGCCGGCGTAGACGATGAACTGGATCCACCCGATCAGGGGGGCGCCCAGGGTGAAGTAAACCCCGGCGATGCCGGCCAGGCAGACCACCAGCGAGAGGGCGGCGTTGAGCGTGCGCTTCTGAAGCAGCACGTTCACCGCCCCGCAGAGCGACACCGCCGCAAAAAGGTAGAACAGGGTTCGACTCATTCGGTCCCTACCGTCCGGATCGACATGCAACAGGCCCCTGCCGGCATCCGGCGGGGATCAGATCTTTTTTCCGCAACCGGAGCAGAACTTCGCGGCCCCGTCGTTTTCCGTGCCGCAGTCCGGGCACTTCTTCTTCCCCAGGGTGGCGCCGCAGTTGTTGCAGAACCGGGAGCCGGCGGTGTATTCGAAGCCGCAGGCCGGGCATTTCGGTCTGGCCAGCGGTTGCCCGCACCCCGAGCAGAACTTCGATGCGGCAGGGTTCGACGCGTTACAGGCAGCGCAGACCAAAACACCCGCCGCGGCACCGACGACCGGGGCCGGCGTTGCAGGCGTTGCAGGCGCTGCCGGCGGTGCGGGCGGCCCCGGGGGCTGTAGCGGCGCCGGCGGCGGTTGCTGCCCGGCCGCCATGGATTGCTGGATCATTCCCGGCATCATGAAACCGAGCCCGGCCCCCATGCCAAGCCCCACCCCGGCCGCCGCGCCGCCGCCGGGCTGTTCCGCGGCCTTCTCCATGGCCTTGGCAGCCTTGAACTGCATGAACTTGTTCATGTCGCCCAGGGCCCCCATGCCGCTCCGCTCGTCGATCATCTTCTGGACTTCTTCCGGCGGCGTGACGGCGGAGATGAAGAAATCCACCACCTCGATGCCGTACTTGTCGAAATCGCCGGAGACCCGGGACTTGGTGGCGAGGCTCAGCTCGTCGTAGTACTGAGCCAGGTCGAAGATGCTCTGCAGGTTCTCGCCCAGGACGTCGTTGAGACGGGAAACCACGTAATCCCTGAAATATTCTTCTATTCCATCCGTTGTGTAGACCCCGCGAGTTCCACAAATTTCTGCTATGAAAATTCTCGGATCACGTATTTTGAAGGAATATTTTCCGAAAGCCCGCAAGCGGACCATGGCGAGTTCCTTGTCCCGGAACGGGATAGGTTCCTTGGTCCCCCACTTCATGTCCAGGAAGGTCTGCAGACCGACGAAATAGACTTCCGCGGGGAAAGGAGCGTCGGTGAAGGGCAGGTTCACCAGTTTCCGCAGCAGCGGGATGTTCTGGGTGGTCAGGGTGTGCCGGCCGGCGAGGAAGGTGTCCAGGGCCTTGCCGTCGCGGAAGAAGACGGCGGCCTGGTTTTCCTGCACCACGAGCTGGGCGCCCAGGGCGATGTCCTTGGAGCCGGACTCGGGCCACCGGTGGACGATCTCGCGTCCCGAATTGTCGAAGAACTGAATGACTTCAATGGCCATGGTTCACCTCGTCGTACCTGTGGATTTCGTCCGCGTCCGCCGTCGCTCAGGCGCCGGCGTCCACGAGGCCCTTGATGGCGTTTTCGCGGTTGTTCAGGAGGGTGTCCACGCCCCGGAGCCTCTCGAGGACGTCCTGCACGGCCGCGGTGAAGGCCGCGGGGTCCCCGGCAGCCGCCGCGGGGAGTGCCTGCAGCTGGGCGTTGAGTTCGCCCAGCACGTCGAGAAGGCGGGCGTCGAACTCGTAGAGCTGGTCAAGCTCGGCCTCCTTGACCTTGACGGCGTCGAAGACGCCCGAGTAGCCGTGGGCGGCGAACTTGATGCGGTTCTCGATCTTCTCCATGAGGTTGTTCACCTGGTCCACCGACTTGAGGAGCATGATCTTGCCGTTGTCGGTGACGGCGCGGACCGCCTGCTGGACGTGCTTTTTCCCCTCCTGCACCTGCTGGGCGAGAAACTGGCGCAGGATGTGGTCGGCATCCCTGCGGTACTCTTTCTGGAGATACCCTCTGAACCCCGGTATCCAAAGAAGAACTTTCTCGAACCATCGCCGCTGCTGGGTCATCTTCTCCCGGACGTCTGCCATGCGTTTTCCCTCCGCACCCTTGATTTTCCCACTGTCAACCCCGGCCCGGGCCGGGTCACGAAACCGGCCCGATCCCCGCCCTCTCGAGGAACTCCCGGACGAAGTTCAGGGTCACCCGGAACTTGTAGGCCGCGTCCCCCCGGATGTCGGTGATGGGCGAGATGTCCTTCTCCAGGGCCTCCCGGAGTTCATCGAGCCCGGGGGCACGGCCGCCGTCGAGCAGATTTTCCACCGACTTCAGCCGCACCGGGAAGGCGGCGACCCCGCCCGCCGCCAATCGGGCGCGGGCGCCGGCTTCACCGTCGGCTCGGACAACGGCCCCGCAGACGGCGGTCCGCGAGATGGCCAGGGCCTTTCGCGGGCCGGCTTTCCGGTAGTACGACCCGGTCGCCGCGAACCCCAGGGGGAGCCGGACCGCCTCGATGAGGTCCCCGGGGCCCAGGGCCGTCTGCTTGTATCCCTGGTAGAACCCCTCCAGGGGGGTCTCCCGTCGTGAGCGCCTCCCCCGGATGACGACCGCCGCACCATAGAGGAGCAGGGGCGGCATGCTGTCCCCCGCAGGGGAAGCGTTGGCCAGGTTTCCGCCGAGCGTGGCCATGTTGCGGATCTGCCGAGACCCGATCCACCGGCACGCCTCCCAGAACACGGGAAACCGTTCCTTCACCGTCGGGTGCGCCAGGATCTCCGAGAACGTGGTGAAGGCCCCGATGGCCAGGTGCCGACCGTCCTGCCGGATCTCCGAAAAGGGCCCGAAGTCGCCGTCCGGGTTGCCGGCATCTCCCCCGGAATGGCGCAGGAGGCGGGACGGGTCGATCAGCGGCGCCCCCCGGTGCATCCCCCGGCGCAACTGGACCACGAGGTCCGTTCCGCCGGCCAGGATCAGGGCCCCGGGATGACTGTCCAGCATCTCCCAGAACTCGTCGCAGGTCTTGGGGCACAAATATCGGAAATCGTTCATTTATCCCTCTTTTCGACCGCCGCGGAAACCGCCTCGAGGACCTGGATGTACCCGGTGCAGCGGCAGAGGTTCCCTTCCACCGCTTCCAGCAGTGAAGCAGGCTCCGCACTTCCCCCCGACGAGAGGTGGGCATGGGTGGATACCAGGAAGCCGGAGGTGCAGTAACCGCACTGGACGGCGTCCTTCATGGCGAACGCCTCCGCCAGGGCCCGAAAGTCAGGGTTGGACTCGAGCCCCTCGGTGGTCACGACGGAGCGACCCTCGACGCTGCCCACGAGGACCAGGCAGGAAAGGACGGCTTTCCCGTCCAGCAGGACGGTGCAGGCGCCGCACTCCCCTTCCCCGCAGGCTTCCTTGGGCGAAAGAAGCCGGCAGTCCTCCCGCAGCACGTCAAGAAGCCGGCGGCGGGGATCGGTCCGGATCACGGCCGGTTCCCCGTTCAGTTCGAACCGGATTGCCCGTCTGTCCTCCATGTTGTCGCTCACTCCGTTTCTCCTCTCCGGTCGGGGGCTGGAAAGATTCTAGCACGAAACCCCGGGAGAAAAAAAGTGAGATTTTCTCGCAATCTTTTTGCGATCTATGGTATCTAAGAGGGTGTGACGTCGAGGGATCCCACGGGGTCCCCGGGAAGGTCACCGCGAGTCGGGGATTCAGGAGCAAACCACATGGAAAACAGACGGATCACGCGGCAGCGACAGGTCATTCTCGAGGAGCTGCGCATGACAACCTCCCACCCCACCGCGGACGAACTCTACCTCAACGTCCGGAAGAGGCTTCCCAACATCAGCCTGGGGACCATTTACCGCAACCTCGACCTGATGAGTTCGGCGGGAGTCATCCTCAAGCTGGAGGCGGCGGGCTCCGCCAAGCGCTTCGACGGCAACATCCAACCGCACCATCACATCCGCTGCGTCGCCTGCGGCCACATCTCCGACATCCCCATCGACCGGATCCCGTCAATCCCCATGGAACCGACCCTGATGGGTTTCTCGGTCACCGGCTATCACCTCGATGTCGAAGGGGTTTGCCCCTCCTGTCGCGAAACGGGGGTGAACGTCCCCGCCGAGGCGGGAGAACGCCATCTCCCCGCCTGATCCGCCGAAATCACACCATTCATATCTGGAGGAACGACATGAAAGCCAACACCATGGAAGATGCCCTGAACAAGCAGATCAACGAGGAACTGTTCTCCGCGTACCTCTACCTCGCCATGTCCGCCTGGTTCGAGGAGAAGAGCCTCCGCGGCTTCGCGCACTGGATGCGTGTCCAGTTCGGCGAGGAGCAGAAGCACGCCCAGAAGCTCTACCACTATCTGACCGAGCGCGGCTGGCGCGTGAAGCTGGACGCCATCGCGAAGCCCCAGTTCGAGTGGGGCTCCCCCCTGGCTGCCTTCGAGGCCGCCTACGCCCACGAGAAGCACATCACCAAGTGCATCCACACCCTCATGGACCAGGCCGTCAAGGAGAAGGACTACGCCACCCAGGGGCTCCTGCAGTGGTTCGTCAACGAGCAGGTGGAAGAGGAAGGATCCGCCCTGGAGATCGTGGAGAAGCTGAAGATGATCGGCGACAAACCCCACGGTGTCTTCATGATCGACCGGGAGCTGTCCGGGCGGAAGTGACACGGGCCACCGGGCGTTTCGGATACCGGGAAAACGCGGGGTGTGCCCCGCGTTTTTTTTCGGGGCGCAATCCCCCGGGCCGGGGCCGCTGACATTTCCTTGGACAATCCGCCGCCTTCGGCTACAATGGGAACGCGTGAACACCAGCGCTGACCCGGCCCCGAAAGGACACCTTTCATGACCAAAGAGCCCCGGAACACCTCGCAGAAGCCGGAGGAAGAGCCGGCAGCCGCCCCCTCCCCCGCCCTTTCGCACCGCTACGCCGAAACGGTTCAGTCCCTGGCGGACGGCCTGTTTTCCCCCTCCCGCCCCCCGCTTCGTCTCGATGACGCCCTGGCGCAACTGGCCGATCAGGTCGGCCTGCAGGGCGCGGCTATCCTTAAAATCCACCAACCCGCGCCGGCGGGGGCCGACACCGGCGCCGCCCCCCCCGCCGAGGCGGTCTTCGTCCTGGCCGCGGTCGGCCACCTCGGCCTGGCGCCCCTGATCATCAACTGCTCCCGCTGCCCCCTTCTGCACAGCGACGTCCCGCTGGCGCCGTGGACGCGTTTCGACGCTTTCGGCCTCGTCCTCGAAAACGAGGCCGGAACCCGATTCCCCGGCGACCTCACCTTCCTGTTGCCGATCCGCCGGGACGGCAGGCTGGAAGGGGGCCTCATCGCCGGCTTCCCTTCACCTCCCTCCCCCGAGGCCCTCTCCTGCCTGGCGTCCTTCTGCGTCCTGCTGGGTTTGCATTTGCAGTCCGCCGTGAACGGGTCCGCCGTGAACGTGCAGCGCGTCTTCTGTAAGGATGAGACTTCCGAGGAGAAGGGGGGGGGCCGCCCGTCCTTCTACCAGTCTCACTTTCACTTCATGGCCAAGATGAGTCACGAGATCCGGACGCCGATGAACGGTATCCTGGGAATGTCCGAACTCCTTCTCAAGTCGGACCTGAGCCCCACCCAGGCGGAGTGCGCCCGGACCATCCACGTGTGCAGCGAGAACCTCCTGCACATCATCAACGAGATCTCCGACTTCTCCGGCATCCAATCCGGGGCCCTGGAATTGCGGTTCATCCCCTTCAACCTCCGGGAGAGCCTCAACAACATCGCCTGGATCATGGAGGACAAGGCTTCCCGCAAGAACCTCCGGTTCACCTGTTCCATCCACGAGGACGTGCCGACCGGCCTGGTCTACGGTGAACCGGCCCGCTTCCGCCAGATCCTGGACAACCTCCTGGAGAACGCCCTCCGCTTCACGTCCCAGGGGAGGATTTCCCTGGAGGTGCGCCCCTTCCGGGCCCCCAAAACCCAGGACCCGGACCGGGAGACGCGCGTCTGCCTCCATTTCACCGTCCGGGACACCGGGGTCGGCATCTCCCCCGACCTTCGGGACGCCATCTTCTCCGCCTACGCCTTCATGGACAACTTCATGTCCCCCCTCTACGGCGGCACGGGGCTCGGCCTGGCCATCTGCCTGAACCTGGCCCGACTGATCGGGGGAAAGCTGTGGATGGACAACGCCCCGGGTGAAGGAAGCACCTTTCACGTGGTGCTCCCCTTCGGCCTCCTCGACGGCCTGACGTTCGAGACCCTGCCCGGCCGTCCGCTGAAATGCCCGGAAATGGAGCACATCCCCGAACCGCTGCCGATGGAGGCCGGAGAAATTCCGGAAAGGCCGCGCCCAAAGCTGGAGCAGCCGACAGACGGGCAGCAGGTGGAACTGCCCCTCGACATCGTTCGTGCGCGTCTCTTCATCGAATCCGTCGAGGTGTTCGAGAAATTCGTCCGGATCTTCCTGCAGGGGTACCCCGAGCACCTGGGCACGCTGACGCGGGCCCTCGAGGCCGATTCGGTCTCCGCCGTCCTGGATGCGCTCCACCAGCTGGAAAAAGTCCTGATCATCCTCGGCATGTCGAAAGCGGTGGAAGTCCTTTCGGAGATCGGGGACGACGCCCGGAAGGGCGACCTCAAACCGTGCCGGGAACGGATGCCGGCCCTGCGCACCGAGTTGGCGAGGCTGCACGAGTTCCTCTCCGGCAAGGCCTGGCGGGCCTATTGGGAGGGATGACCCGTCGCGCGCGGCCGGGCACGACCGGCCGGAATGTCGCCGGGTGCCGGGGTTTGGCATGATCGCGCACCTTCATTGCCGAAGTTATCACTCCTTCCTGGACGGGGCCTCCCCTCCGGAAGACCTCGTGGGGCTGGCCGCCGCCTCGGGTGTCACCCACCTCGCCCTGACGGACGACGCCGGCGTTTACGGCGCCGTGGACTTTTCCCGCAGGGCGGAGGCCGCCGGGATCCACCCCATCGTCGGGGCGGAACTCCCGCTGCCGGGAAACGCGCGCGTCACCGCGCTCTGCCGGGACGCCGAGGGGTACGCCGCCCTCTGCCGGGCGCTGACGATCCACCACCTGTCGCCCGAAAAGGCGAAAACCCGTTCGACCGTCGAAACCCTCGCCCCCCTGGCCAAGGGGAACTGGCTTCTCGTCGACGACCCGCGCCTTCTCTCGCAACTGGCGGCGGGGGGGCTTCGGGAGGGTTTGGGGGCCGAGATCGTTCGCCACGGGACCGCGGGCGAGCGCGGGCGCCTCCGGGGCCTCCGTCGGGAGGCGGAGAAGCTCGACATCCCCCTGGTCGGGACGAACGCGGTCCGTTTCGCCCGGGAGGAGGACTGGGAGACCCACCGGCTCCTGTCCGCCATTCGGGTTCGAGGAACGGTTGGAAGGCTCGCGGAGGGGGAGGTGGCCTCCCGGGAGGCCTGGCTCAAACCTCCGGACCGGATGAGGGCCCTTTTCGAGGAGTTCCCGGGCGCGCTCACCAACGCCCTGCGCCTCGCCGAATCCTGCGAGTTCCGCTACACCACGGGACGCGCCTTGCACCCCCCTTTCCCGGTTCCGGAGAACACCACCGCGGAAGCGGTCCTGCGGGCGAAATCCACGGCCGGCCTCGCCCTCCGGTACGCTACCCCCTCGCCCAGGGTCCTTCGCCAGCTGGATTTCGAGCTGTCCGTGATCCACGAGACGGGGTTCGACGAGTACTTCCTCATCGTGAAGGACGTTGTGGACTTCGCCCTGGACCGGGGCATCCCGCTGGTGGGGCGAGGCTCCGCGGGCGGATCCCTCGTCGCCTACCTCCTGGGGATCACGCCCGTGGACCCCCTGGCTCTCAACCTCTCCTTCGAACGCTTCCTCAACCCGCGACGGACCGACCCGCCCGACATCGACATCGATTTCTGCTGGCGCCGCCGCCCCGAGGTGATCCGCTACCTCTACGACAGCTATGGGGAAGCCAACACCGCCATGCTCTCCACCCACGTCCGGATGGCCGGTCGGGGCGCGATCCGGGAGACGTCCCGCGCCCTGGGCCTGGCCGAGGCGGAAATCAGCCGTTTCACCCGCCACATCCCGCACCACGACGCCCGGCACCTCGACCAGGTCCTCGCGGAGATCCCCGAGTGCCGGAACGTCCCCTTCCACCTCGAGCCGTTCCGCACCATCATCGCCTGGGCGAAGAAGATCGCCGGGCACCCGCGGCACCTGGGGCTCCACCCGTGCGGCATCGTCCTCTCCCGGGTGCCGCTGGACCGGGTCACCCCCCTCCAGCGGACCGCCACCGGCTTCCCCGCCACCCAGCTCGAGATGCGCCAGGCGGAGGACGTCGGCCTGCTGAAGATCGACATCCTGGGGCAGCGGGCGCTCTCCGTCATCGCGGACGTGGGAGCTTCCCCCGACTGGCCGCCGGAGATCGATCCGGGCGGCGGGCCGGCGAACGGTTCCCCGGAGAGCGACCCCGCCGCCTGGGAACTGATCCGGTCCGGCCGCACCCTGGGCTGCTTCCAGATCGAGTCCCCGGGGATGCGCTCGCTCCTGGTGAAACTCCAGCCGAAGGACATGGAGACCATCATCGCCGCCAGTTCGGTGATCCGGCCGGGGCCCTCCGACGCCGGCATGTTGCGGGAGTACATCCTCCGGTACCACGGGAAGCGGCCCGTGTCCTACCTGCACCCTTCCCTGGAGCCCATCCTGAGGAGCACGCTCGGCATCATGGTCTACCAGGAGGATATCCTGCGCACCGCCGAGGCGGTGGCGGGGATGAGCGCCGACGAGGCCGACATGCTCCGCCGGGCGATGTCGGCGAAGCGATCGGCGGAGGCCATGCGCGCCCTGAAAGACACGTTCGTCTCCAAAGCCGTGGACCGTGGCGTGGAGGAGAAGACCGCGCGGGAGATCTGGCGGCGGATGGAAACGTTCTCGGGTTACGCGTTCTGCAAGGCCCACAGCGCCTCCTACGCCGCCCTGTCCTGGCTCATGGCGAGAATGAAGGCGCATTGCCCGGCCCGGTTCTTCGCCGCCCTGATCAACAACGGCGGCGGTTTCTACCATGCCGATGCTTACCTCTCCGATGCGCGACGGTTCGGCGTGAGCGTTCTCCCCCCCGACCTGAACCGGAGCGGGAAAGGTTTTACGGTGGAGAATATTCTTCCGGGGCCCCCGGATGATTCAAACGAAGCGCTCCGGCCGAAGGGGTCGCCCCCGATGCCCGTCCCGGTTGGCATCCGGGTGGGTCTGGAGCGGGTCCGGGACCTCACCGCCACCACCCTGGAGCGAATACTCGGGGAGCGTGAAACCCGCGGGCCGTTCCGCTCCCTCCGGGACTTTCTCGCCCGGTGCCGGCCGTCCCCGGTGGAAGCCGGGAACCTGGTGCAGTGCGGAGCGGCGGGATGCTTCGGGGCAAACCGTCCCCGCCTGCTCTGGGAACTCGAGATGAGCCGTTCGACCCTCCGGAACGCGGGGGCGGGCCCGGCGCCGCGGAGCGGGGACCTCCTCGACGGCGCCGAAGGGCTGGACGACACCGGAAGCAGCGGAATCCCGGACGTGGCGGATTACGCCTTCGAGGAGAAACTCCGGTTGGAGGCCGAACTGCTGGAGCTGCACGTCTCGGGGCACCCGCTCGACCTCTGGCGGGACCGAGTGGCCGCCATTCCCCGTCTCCGGGCCGTGGACCTGCCAACGCGGCGGAACCGGCGCGCCCGCTTGGCGGGGCGGTTGGTGACCACCCGCCGGGTCTTCACCAAAACCCGGCAATACATGAAGTTTCTGACCCTGGAGGATGAGACGGGCCTCTTCGAGGCCGTGTTTTTCCCCGAGGCCTATGCGAAGTGGGGCGACGTCGTCTCGGACCCCGGCGTGTACGTGGTGGAAGGGAAGGTCGCCGACGAGTTCGGGAGCCTCTCGCTCGAGGCCGACGCCGTCTACCCCATTCAGGCCTTCCCGGGCTGAAAGGGTCAAAGGACCCGAAGGACCAAGGACATTAAGACCTTGAAGGCCACACCGTCAGGCCTGGAACGGCGCGACCTTGCGGGGAGTCGTGATAGAATGACCGCAGGGTTTACTTCCGGCAACCGCCTCATGTCGGCGGGGGCCACCGTCGAGAGGATGATTCACGGGATTCATTTCCGAGGAGGTTGACTTGGGGGATTCGCGTTACACCTGTCCCTGTTGCGGGTATCGTACATTCAAAGAACCCCCGGGATCCTATGAGATCTGTTCCGTGTGTTTCTGGGAAGATGATCCTGTCCAGTTTCTCGACCCCTGGTTCGAAGGTGGAGCCAACGGGCCATCCCTGGCTTCAGCTCAGGAAGAGTATACCCGGATTGGCGCCTGTGAAGAGAGATGCTGGACATTCATTAAGGGTGTCCAGCCGGGTGATCAGCGGGACTCGGACTGGAGGCCCGTCAGGGGATCTGACAAGGAGAAGATCAGGAAATTCCGAGATCTTTCGGCCGAGGATTACCATGATCTGAAGACGTGGTATTATTGGCTCGATCACGATTCAAACCGTTGACGAGACTGACTCCCGGTCGGATGAAAAGCGACCGCATCGCTGGCGGGGTAAGGCCTGTCCCGGGCCATCACGCGGCTGGAGATGTCGGTCTACAAATGTTTGTCCCCGACGGGGACACGGGTTCCACCCGGATCAGGTGCGGTGTCGACCCATCTGAACAATTCCCGGATGAATCTCATTTCTTCCCGCCGGTCTTAAGCCGGTTCCGGATCCAATCGCCGGCCTGGCGGACGAGGTCCGGCGGCATGAGGTGGCCGCCGTCGAACTCCCGGTACTCGATGGCGTAACCCTGCGCCTTGAGCCATTCCCTTGATTCGCGGGCCTTGCCCGGATCGATGGCAAGGTCGTTCCTCCCCTGTGCCCAGAAAATCCCCAGGGTCTTGGCGTTGGCAACCTCTGACTCTGTCAGGATTTCCCGAGGAAAGCGGCCGCTGAAAGCCAGCACCCCGCCGACGCGCCCGGGGTTCCGGATGGCCGTGAAGAAGGCGGCACCCACGCCCTGCGAGAATCCCAGGAGGTAGACGCTTGAGATCTTGAACTGGCGGGAGAAGGCGTCGATGACGTTCAGGACGTAAGCGGCCGTGGGCGGGTCCAGTCGGGGCCACAGGGAGGAATTGGACCCCTCCAGGAACCAGCTTCCGGGGCGTCCCGGGAGGACGGCCAGGTCCCACCGCGGGTAGGGCCCCTCGGGGGCGGCGCAGATCATTCCCGGGAAGGCCTCGGGAGACAGGACCGGCAGGAAAAACTCGGCCGTACCCCCGTTGCCGTGCAACCCGATGACGAGCGGGCAGGCCTTCTGCGGGTCGAATCCCGCCGGCAGGCGATAACGGCAGCGCATCATCCGCGGAGCCTCGACATACATCAGCGCGCCGGTCGCCTCCACGAAGGCGGCGGCCCGTCGCTCGGCTGCCTGGAAAGCGGCCGACCGGCGGACCGGGTCGAAATCGGGGTCCTTCCGGAGGTGTTCGACATCCGCAAACCCCGCGTCCACCGCGCGCAGCAGCAGGGCCGCGGCGGCGTCCGCGTCGCTCAATTGGGCGTAGCAGCAGGCGAGGTTGTAGAGAGCCAGTGCGTCCCGCGCATTCCGGCGGAGGTAGGTCAGGTAGCAGGCCACGGCCTCACGCATGTCCCCCTTCCGGGAGGCGGTCTCGGCCTTTTCCAGCCAGGCGCCGACGTCCTCTTCCAGGAACCGCCACGCGTCCTTCTTCGGCTCGATGCGCTGTGCGGGGGCACCCCCCCACGGGGCCCCGAGCGCGAGCAGCAGCAGGAAACACCTCAATATGAAGAGATTCCTGATGCTGCAATCCTTCGACTCGTTGCAGGCCATTTTGGGCATTGCCAACCTCCACGGATTCTCATCACTTCTTACGAAACCGGCGCGATTTCGTTTCGGTTCCCCATCCCGTTGCACGATCGTCCCGAAGCGGTTATCATCAGGGGCACGCGATCGGACGATCGTTCGCAGTGGAGGAGAGGAAGGGTGGCGGAGAATCCGGGAAGATGAAACCTTTTTCTGCAGGCCGGGTTCAACGGTCGAGACCCGGCGGGGAGGTTGTCCATGCGGACGTGCTGGCTGTACATCACGGTGTTCCTGATCCTGTGGCCCCCCCTGTTCGCCCTCCCCCCCGGGCTTCTCGCCGGCCTTTCCCCGGAGGAGCGGGAGTGCCTGGCGCTGAGGGAGCGCATCGAGTCCCGCCAGGCCCTGCGAAGCCTGGACCTGACCGCCGCCCAGCAACAGTTGCTCATCGGCCTCGCCCGGGAACGTCTCGCCCGGCAGCAGGCCATCGTGGACGCCCGCCTGGAAGCCGAGAAGGCGGTCATGGACGCCATGAGCCGCCTCCGGTCCGCCGTCCTGGCGAACAACGGCGTCCCCGAGGAGGTCAAGGCGGCGGTCCGGCAAGCCGAGGCCCCCTTCAAGAGGCTGACAGACCAGTTCGAAGATGCCGAAGACGCCCTGGAGAAGGCCGTCCTCGCTCTTCTCGACCGCGATCAGCAGGCTCGGCTGAAGGAGCGGCGTTTTTCCGGGCGTGGCCCGAGGGCTGCTTCCACACCGGGCAAGGGTGGCGCGCACCCGGCGGTCTCCCTCCTGGTCGGCCCCGGCGCCCTGGGCGCGCTGGAAGGCCGGGAGGTCCCGGTCCCGTTCTACGACGAACCGCCCGCCCTGCGATCGTGCATCGAAGACATCCGGGTGCTCAACCTGGTGAACGCCCTCTACCTGACGCCGGAACAGGCGGCGAAAATGCTGCCGCTCATCGAGAAAGCCGCCACCGCACGGGAAAACGCCCGGAAGGAGATGGCCGACCTGGCCCGGCGACTCCTGCCCAACCTCCGGGACCTGGACCGGTCGCTGGCCGGGGGCTCGCCGGCCCTGCGCGAGCGGATGGGCATCCTGTGGGAGTATGCACGGGAGCGCTGGGACATCGTCAATGCGCGGCATGAGATCGACGAAGCGTGTCTCGAGGAGATGAAGGCCATCCTGACACCAAACCAGGGCTCCGTGATCGCCGACTTCGTTCCCTGCGTGGTGCCAGCCCGGAGTCTGACAAACCCGGAGCGGGTCGGGCAGGTGGGTGACAACACGAGCCTGGAGCGGGCGCTGGACCGGTCGAGAAACCTTCCCGACCGGGCGGTCCCCCGTTTCACCGCCAAGCTGAAGGAGCGCATCGCCGTGCATCTCCGCCGCATGGGGGCAACCCCGGCCGAGATCGAGGCCGTGGCCGGACGGGTGGAGGCCACGGTCCGCGAAGCCCGTTCCCTGGACGAGACCACCTGGCAGCTCAAGCGAAGCGAGATGGCGGGGCGCCTGGCCCTGCCGCCCCGGACCGCCAGCGGCCGGGCTCTGGACCACCGGATCGAGGAGTTCCTCCTGGCCCCGAACCTGGCCGTCCTGCTGAAAACCCGTTTCCCCGTCGAGGGCCCCCTGACCCGGGCGCGGCGCTAGGGATCGCGGTTTCACGGACCACGGCCAATGAGCCGATACAACGCCCAACCGTAGAGCGGTTCGTTTAAGGACAAGACACGAGCCATGATTCCCATAAATCCCATAATTCCCATGACTCCCATGACTCCCATGATTCCCCTCATCCTGCGACGCTTCCACCGCCTCTGCCCCGGGAGATGACCCCATGGCCTGCGATCGGCGAGACTTTCTGAAGAAGGCCTCCTGGGCCGCCCTGGGCGCCGGCTGCACCCTGGCCCTGCCGGGGAACGTTTCGTCTGCAGCGGTTCCCTTCCCCGCCGGGGCCCGGACCCGGAGCGTCACGTGGCGCCGGGCGGAGTTCCAGTCCCCTCTCCCGGACGGCGCCGTCCTCTGCACCCTCTGCCCCTGCGACCCCGCCAAGGCTGTCGAGGGTCGCGTGGAAAACGGGGAAACCTGTGTCTGCCATGTGCGCGTCAACCGCGGCGGGGTCCTCTACGTCTCCAACTACGGCCGGGCCGGCGCCCTGCACCTGGATCCCCTGGAGAAAAACCCCCTCTTCCACTTCCTTCCCGGCGCCTCCGCCCTGGCCGTGGCGGCTCCCGGCTGTTCCCTGACCTGTAGGGGCTGCCAGAACTGGCAACTGTCCCAGGTCGGCCCGGAAGGGGTCGACACCGTGGACGCCCCGCCGTCGAAAGTGGTCTCCATGGCACTGGAGAACCGGTGCCGCGCCATCAGTTTCACCTTCTCCGAACCCATGATGTCCTGGGAGTACCTGCGGGACGTTTCCGGGCTGGCCCATCGTAAAGGTCTCCGGACCACGGTGGTCTCCGGCGGGTACGTCTGCGCGGACCCCGTGCGGAAGCTCGCCGGGCTCGTCGACGCCTTCTCGGTCAGCGTAAAGGCGTTCACCGAGGCGGATTACCGGCGCTACGCCAACGGGAAGTACAAGACCGTCCTGGAGGCCATGGCGGTGGCGAAATCGACGGGAGCCTGGCTGGAGGTGGTGGTCCTGGTCATCCCCACCGTCAGCGATGACCTGCCGAAAATGCAGACCTTCCTGCGGTGGGTGGTTCGGAATCTCGGGCCCGACACGCCGGTCCACTTCGACCGGTACTGGCCCGCCTACCGGATGACCAACGTCCCGCAGACCCCCCAGCGCACCCTCGAGAACGCCCGGGCCCTGGCCCTGGCCGAAGGGGTGAAGTACGCTTACGTGGGCAACCTCCCCGGCCACTGGGGGGCCAACACGGCTTGCCCGACGTGTGGTCGGGTGCTCGTCCGGCGAGTGGGTTTCAAGGTCATCGAAAACAGACTGTCGGGCGGTGCCTGCCCCGGCTGCGGTTCTCCCATCCCCGGCCGCTGGTCCTGAGGTCCCCCCCTCAGCAAAATTATCGGTATCGGTATCGGTATCGGAATCGGTATCGCTTTCGGTATCGGTATCGCTATCGGTATCGCCATCGCTCTCGCTCTCGCCCTCGCACCAGGCCTCAGGATCACCCCGCGGAACGCCTCCAGCGGGAAAGGCCTCCAAGGATGCGGGGAAGGAGCACCCGGGCGGGGCCGCGAGACGGGACGGGGAAAACGACGTCTTGTGAGGGAACGGTAGTCGATACCGAAAGCGATACCGATAGCGATAGCGACAGCGATACCGATAGCGACAGCGATACCGAAAGCGATACCGATTCCGATACCGATTCCGATGGGGTGCGGAGATCAGGGAGCGGGGAACAGGGAGGACCCGAAGGGGCCCATGAACCCCCGCCGGGGCATCATCTCCCGCCGGGCCGCCCGGAGGGTCTTAGGGGGGACACTTTTATCGATGGTCACGCCGAGCCAGCGTTCCAGGGCGTCGTAAGCCAGCTGTTTCTCCGTCAGGTCCTCGATGTGCGTCCCGTGGTTCAACCCGGGCTCCGTCAGCTTCAGGGCGTCGGTGGCCCCGGTCAGGTTCACGGCGTAGGAGGTCCAGGGATCGTTCCCGCCGTAGATGAAGAGCATCCGGTCGCCCTCCGTCTGGACCCAGGACTGGATGCCGGGCATCACCTCCGGCCGGTACACCATCGGCACGCCCTGGGGGGCGAAGGTCGCCCAGCTGGGGTTCACGGCGTACTGGAGGAGGTCGTCGAAGGCATCGGTGTTGAAGCTGTAATATCCGAACTCGGTGAGGGCCTGGTAATAGAAGGGTTCGAAGTACTCGAGGTCCGAGTCCGAGTAGAGGAAACCCACGGTGTTGATCAGGCTGTTGAAGAGCGTGTCGAGGGAACTGGTCTCGGTCGGGAGGCTGACGCAGTCGTTCGGCCCGTACTGCCACCAGGAGACGGGGTACTCCATCACCATGTACTCGAAGGCGGTGTCGATCCCGACGCGGCCGTAGCTCTCGCCGTAGAGGTTGGCCGCGTTCTGGAGGCGCTGGACCATGGCGGAATGGTTGGAGAGCATGCGGCGCTGGAGGGCACGGAGCCGGTCACGGCACTCGGGGGTCCCGGCCACGTTGTCCACGAAGTTCTCGAAACGGGGGTCGTAAAGCCCCAGGGGAAGCGGCGCCACGTAGGGGACGGAGGCGTGGACGTCGTCGGGGTAGAACCGCCGGTGGAACATGGCAGTCATCCCGCCCTTGCTGCCGCCCGTGTTGACCCACTTCCCCCGGTAGATGTCCCGCAGGAGGGTCACGACCCGGTGGTCGTCCGCCGCCGCCTGGGCGATGGTCAGGTACTGCCAGTCCGGCGTCCCGGGCATGGGGGCGCCCCAGAAATACCGGTGCGGCATGGCGACCTGGTTGGCGCCCAGAAGGTAGGCCAACTCGGTGGCGTAGTTGCGCGACATCCCGTACCCGGTGCTGGCGAGGACCATGGGCGCGGCCAGGTCGGTATGGGACAGGTAGACCGTCCGGGTGAAGGTGGGCCCCTTGGCGTTCTGGTGGTCGACGGGAAGGGTGACCTGGAGACGGTAGCAGGTCGTGAAGGGGGCGATGGGGGAGACCGGGGTCGCCGTGACGCCGGGGGCGGCCGCCAGACGCTGGGCGAGGGTGCGGGTCTCCTCCCAGGGCGCCGCAGGGGTGAAGAGGTACCGGTCCTGGGCCGACCCCGACAGGTTGATCCCGACGAGGGGCGTGTCGCTGGCGGCGACCACCCGGTCGATCCCCTGGGCATAGACGCCCGGGAAAAGGGCATCCAGCATCACCGCGTGACGGCCCCGGGCGGGGATGGGCACATAGACCCGGTCCAGTTCCGCCGACCCCTTGTAAGCCTTGAAGACGACGGACGCGGTGTGGTCGGACGGGTTGGTCGCGCACAGGGCGTGCCATCCCAGGCGGGACCCGGCATAAAGCGGGAAATTAAACGCCAGGTCGGCCCCGCCGCCCTTGCCGAGAGCGAACTCCGCGGTGGCCCCCGTTGAACGGAACACGTAGCAGACCCGGGCCCCCAGGCCGGTTGGGCACCCCGTCAGGGTCCCGGAGTCCGGGTCCAGCGCCGACCAGTTGTTCAGGTTCACCTCGAGGGTGGCTCCCGCAGGTACGGTCAGTGCCTGTTGGGCCACCGACGTCCCCTGGCGGACCAGGTTGAGGGTGACGGCGGCGGCGGCGGTCCCCGCGTTGTCGAGGAGCAGGAGGTTGTCCCAGTCCTCGTAGATGTCTGCAAGATGGGGGATCACCAGGGTGCCCCCCACCGGTGGCGGCGCCTCCGCTGGAGTGAACAGGAGCCGTGAACAGCCCTTCCCCGAGATGGTGATCCCGCAGAGCGGCGCGGCGCTCTGCGCCCGGACCCGGGCCACCTGGGACGGGTCGACGGCGGGAAACACCTCGTTCACCAGGATGGCCAACCGGGATCGCCCACCCAGGTTCTGCACGACCTGGGAAAGGACCTGGCCATCCGCGCCCAGGGCCTGCAGGGTGATGTCCGTGGGGGCGTCTCCCGGGTTCATCACGGCCAGTCCCCGCCAGTCGAAGGTCCCGGCGGCGCCCGGCGTCAGGGTGAACTCCAGTGCCGTGGCCGTTTCCCCCGCCAGGCGGAACTCGGCGATCCCGTTTTCGACAAGGTGGGTGTAGGCGGCCTTCAGGGTCACGTTTCCGCCCGGCCCCGTCACCAGGGCACAGGTCCCCTGGCCAAGATCCAGGGCCTGACTGGCGCCCGCCGGGACGGAGACCGTCAGGGTCCCCGCAACGGTCCCCTGGTCGTAGAGGGCGACCTGGACGTCGGCCGCGTCGAAACCGGCGTTGTCCACCACCACCTGGGTCTGCCAGCCCATGCCGGCGGTGACGTGGGGCACGGGGTACGTGACGGCCCACGCCCACGTCCAGGCCCAGAGCCCCGCCACCGCAACGGGGATCATTTTCTTCCCGCTCATGAATCCCTCCTTTTTCTCGACAGGGCGAATGGGCCCCGCCCGGAACCTCTCGAGTCCTCACGGGGAGGGAGGCGCTTCCTTGAGTACGGCGGCTTCGAGGGAGACGAGGTCCTCGTTCCGGCACCACCGGTAAAGTTCCAGGACACCCGGGATCCCGCCCTCGACGAGCCCGTCCCCGGACAGTTCGTACTCGTGGACCGGCGTGTAGAGTTCGGCGCCTCTCGCCGTGGGGTCGATGATCTCCAGAATCGGGCGGGCCCAGCGGATGGCGACATCCTGGGGGAGATCGTCGAAACGCTCGCGGAACCGCCGGCCTTCCTCGCGGGAGAAAACGCTGAAGTGAAGCCGGAAGGAGAGGCTGGAGTAGAGGGGGCCCTTGTTGACCTTGATGGGTTTCCCCGCCGCCTCCGAAGCGGATTCCATCTCCTCGAACAGCGTCAGCAAGCCCGGAGGACACAGGTAGTGGCGGGTTTCCTGGCTGAACCCGAGTTTCTCCCGCAGTTTCTCCGTGTGGGTCTGGCAGGCGATCTCCTCCTGCTCGGCGTCGATCAGCTCGCCTGCCGCGTTCCGGGCGGCCAGGAAGCCCTTCACGAAGCCGTCGATCCAGAACGTTTTCCCGCTCACGCGGATCTCGTGGAATTCCGTCGGCATGATCTCACTCCTTTCCGGCCCGGGGCGCCCGGTTCCGTGCGGGGCCGGGCGCTACGCGGCGTCAGAAGAACAACCACCCCACCACGAGGAAGGTGGGGATCAGGATCGGCAGGGACCAGCGGAACAGGTAGCCGAAGAAGGAGGGCATGGCGACCCCCGCCTCCTCCGCGATGGAACGGACCATGAAGTTGGGCGCGTTCCCGATGTAGGTGTTGGCGCCCATGAAAACGGCCCCCGCCGAGATGGCCTCGAGCCAGAGCGGGTGGTGGCCGATCAGGCCGCGGACCGCCTCGAACTCGGGACTCCCGGGGAAGAACCGGCCCAGGGCCATGTTGAAGAAGGTGTAGTAGGTGGGGGCGTTGTCCAGGAAGGAGGAGAGTCCGCCCACTGCCCAGAAGTACTGCCACGGCTCCCGGACGGACCGCACGAGGGCGGCCAGGGGCCCCGCTTCCCCCGCCTTGAGGATCGCGATCACGGGTGCGATGGTGACGAAGATCCCGGCGAAGAGGATGGCCACTTCACGGATGGGCCCCCACCCGAACTCGTTATAATCCCGCGTCTCCCGCCGGGTGAACCCCAGCGAGAGCCCCCCCATCAGCACGATCAGGCCGTCCCGGGCGAGGTTTTGGAGTGACAACGGGATCCCCAGGAGGTGGAAGCCCGGTCCGGCCCACATCCCGGACATCAAAACCGCACCGAGGATCCCTCCCAGAAAGAGAAAGTTCCGCTTCCCGTCCACGGACAGGCGGTGAGGATCCGGGGCCTCGGCCTCCTTCCGGAGCATCCCCCGCCGGTCCTGCCGGTAAAGCCGGGTTTCGATCAGGGCGTAGACCGCCAGGAGCACACCCGCGGTGAAGAGGAAGACCGGCATCAGCTTGAGGGTCCAGAAGAAGGGAACGTGGTGCAGAAAGCCCAGGAAGAGGGGCGGGTCGCCCAGGGGTGTCAGGCAGCCGCCGACGTTGGCCGTCAGGAAGATGAAGAAGACGACCGTGTGCACCTTGTGACGCCGGTTCCGGTTGGCCTTGAGGAGGGGGCGGATCAGGAGCATGGCGGCCCCGGTCGTCCCCATGAACGAGGCGAGCACGGTGCCGGAGGCCATGAACAGCAGGTTCAGGCCGGGTGTCCCGACCAGGCGTCCCCGGAGCGCGATCCCGCCCGACACGGTGAAGAGTCCCCACAGGAGGATGATGAAGGGGATGTAGTCGACGAGAACGATGTGCAGCAGCTCGTTCACGGCCCGACCGGCGTGAAGGGCCACGAAGGGCACGACGGCCGCGAGGCCCCAGGCAGCCGACACCCAGGGGTACCGGTGGTGCCAGAAGCGGGGAGCCAGGACCGGGAAAAGGGCGATGGAAAGCAGGATGCCGGCAAAGGGGATTCCCAGCCACAGCGGGATTACGGCCCCGAGGTTCGCCTCGGCGCCCGCGGCGCCGGAGGTGGCCGCCGGACAGGCCCCCGCGGTCAGGAGGACCCCCGCCCCCGCCAGGAGCAACCGGATCATTGCAGGGCCTGTAGATTCGATTCCAGGAGGTTGGGGCGAACGGTCCGCCGGAGCGCTTCCGCAACCTCCGGGAAGGCGAACGGGAACCCCTCGGCCCCGAAGACCGAGCCGAGGAGGACCAGGTTGGACGCCCGCGGATTGCGCAACTCGAGGGCGCGGGAATCCGCGTCCCGGAAGATGCAGTGATAACCCCTCCCCTCGAGCCATTCCCGCTCCTGGGGCGAAAGCCCCGCGGAGTTGACCGCGAGGGTCCCCGAGGGCCGGAGGAAGTGCAGATAGGGGAAGATGTTCCCCCGGTCCAGGGCCAGGAGCGTATCCACGTCACCCGGGAACACCTGGGGGGAATCGAAACCCCCGATCTTCAGCGAGGTGTAGACCGAACCGCCCCGCTGGCTCATCCCGTGGATCTCGTAGGCGAAGATGGGGACGCCCTTGATCAGGGCGGCGGTCTGGAGCAGCTTCGACAGGAAGAGGACACCCTGCCCGCCGATACCGGTGATCAGGATCTGGTGTCGCATGGCGGCCCCTACTTCGCGGCCAGGTACTTCCCCACGATGGGGGCCAGTTTCTGACGGGTGGCGGCCGGGACGACGTCGGGATGGGTGATGATGGCGTTCCGGAGGGAGTGGTGGCAGAGGCAGTCCCGCTTCTCCGGGAGCACCTTGAGCACTTCCTTGAGGATTTTCTGGGCATTCTCGCCGTTGCGGCGGAGGTTGTCGACGATCATTTCCACGGAGACGGGCTCCTCGGTCTGGTGCCAGCAATCGTAATCGGTGACGAAGGCGAGGGTCACGTAGCAGATCTCGGCTTCCCGGGCGAGTTTCGCCTCCTGGAGGTTGGTCATGCCGATCACGTCCATCCCCCAGCTCCGGTAGAGGTTGCTCTCGGCCCGGGTGGAGAAGGCCGGCCCTTCCATGCACACGTACGTCCCGCCGAACTTGACGCTCACCCCGGCGTTGAGCGCCGACTGGCGAACGAACCCCACCAACTCGCGGCAGACGGGGTCGCCGAAGCCCACATGGGCCACGATGCCCTCGCCGAAGAACGTGGAGACCCGCCGGCTCGTCCGGTCCACGAACTGGTCCGGGACGAGGATGTCGAGGGGCTTGTGCTCCAGTTTCAGCGATCCCACGGCGCTGGCGGAGATGATCTGGTCGGTGCCCAGTTTCTTGAAGGCAAAGATGTTCGCCCGGTAGTTGATCTCCGTCGGGGTCAGGCGGTGGTCTCGTCCGTGACGGGGAAGGAAGGCGACCCGCCGCTTCGCGAGGGTGCCGACCACGAAATTGTCGCTCGGCGGGCCGAACGGGGTCTCGACCTTCACCTCCTCCACGTCGGTGAGTTCCTTCATGTGGTACAAGCCGCTGCCGCCGATGATGCCCAGGGCGATGGGGTTCATGGACGTCCTCCCCTCTATTCCTGGCACAGCTCGAGAAGGATGCCGCCCGTGGCGGCGGGGTGGACGAAGGCGATCTTCTTCCCCCCCGCCCCTTCTCTCGGTTTCTCGTCGATCAGCCGGACCCCGCGGGATTTCAAGTCCTCCAGTTTCGCCGTCAGGTCTTCGACGTGGAGGGCGACATGGTGGATCCCCTGCCCTTTCTTTTCGATGAATTTGGCGATGGGGGACTCGGGGGAGGTCGGTTCCAGGAATTCCAGGTTGGCGTCGCCCACGGGGAACATGGCCACCCGAACCTTTTGCTCGGGGACTTCCTCGAACCCGTGGAGAGGGAGCCCGAGGGTGTCCTTGTAGAACGTAACGACACTTTCCAGCGATGAGACCGCAATCCCGATGTGATCGACATTCCTGAACATTCCGCTCCTCCTTGGAGACTGATTTGCGCTTCGTGCCGTGCCGGTGCGCCGTCTGCCTCCCGGGCACGGAGAAGACTTATAACACAGCGCAGGGGATCATTTCAACGGAGCCTTTGCACTCGCCCGCTCCAGGCGGAACGAAGATCTGCAGCATTTTGTTGCAGTCCGTCCCCCTCCTTCTCCGGGCCCCTTCGCCGCCTGCCGACGGCGTGGCACCCCGGGGCGGCCTGGGCAAACGGCCTCAAATCAGTGGGCAATTCGCCGTTTCCCCGGGTATTTTCCGGACGACCCGGGCGGGTTCACCTCCTTCTCCCCTGCACGGCATCGGAGTGGAGGGTGTCGTCGTCGGTCCCTCCCCCAAGGCCCGCAACATTCTGTGGCATGTGACAAGGGAAGCGAATCCCGCCGCAAAATGCGCATTCAAGGCCAACATTGAACATATTTGTCTGATGTTCGCTTCGGTTCGCCTCGAACCCACGCAACAAAAAGTTGCGAATTCCGTCTCCCCCGGGATGCCCCCGGCCACCCCGGACGACTCCCCACGAGAACGTTTGTCGCAAGTCTTTATACTACAATCTTTTCAATGTTTGGCACGGCCAATGCTAATAGATCTGCGACGCATACATTGATACCAACCTCCCAAACGAAGGACCTCCCCCAAAGGTCCTTCTTTTTTTCTTCCCTGCGTGTAAACCGCTGAAAAGGCAATTCTCCCTTGAAATCCCCGCCGGGTTGTCCTAAAATTACCTTTTTCAGTCCGACCGAGAGGGAGTTCATGAACCCACGCATCGTCGACATCATGCTTTCCGAGTTCAACCTGAAGAAATTCCAGGTGGAAAACACCGTTCTCCTTCTGGAGGAAGGCAGCACGATCCCCTTCATCGCCCGGTACCGCAAGGAACAGACCGGCGAGCTGGACGAGGTGCAGATCCAGGGCATCCGGGACCGGTACCTCTACCTCAGCGAACTGGAAGACCGGAAAGTCCTCGTCCTCGAAACCATCGAAAAAGCGGGCAAGCTCACCGACGACCTGCGAAACCGGATCGCGGCCTGCCTGAAAAAGCAGGACCTCGAGGACATTTACCTCCCTTATCGCCCCAAGCGGCGCACCCGGGCCACCATCGCCCGGGAGAAGGGCCTCGAGCCCCTCGCGGCTCTCATCCGGGCCTACACATCCCCCGACGCCGACATCGCGGCCGTCTGCATGCCCTACCTCGACCCCGAGAAAGGGGTGTCGAACATCGAGGAGGCTTTGCAGGGGGCCTCGGATATCCTGGCGGAGGAAGTGTCCGAAATCGCCGACTTCCGGAAATTCGTCCGGAAGGTCTACGCCGACGAAGGGCGACTCGTGGCCAAAGCGAGGGAGGACTGGGCGGGGAAATCCTCGAAATTCATGGACTACTACGAGCACGCGGAACCGCTCCGGAACGTTCCCTCCCACCGCTTCCTGGCCATGCGCCGGGGTGAGAAGGAGGAAGTCCTTTCCCTGAACCTGATGGGGCCCGACGAGCGGGTCCTGGACATCCTCAAGCGGCACTGGGTGAAGTACCCGCAGTCTTTTTTCGCCCCCCTGATGGCGGAGGCCCTTGCCGACGGCTACCGGCGGCTTCTGCTCCCCTCCATCGCCGTGGAACTGATGATGGAGAGCAAGGCGAAAGCGGACGACGAAGCCATCCTTGTTTTCGAGAAGAACCTCCGCCAACTCCTCCTCCTTCCGCCCGGCGGCCAGCAGGTGGTGCTGGGTGTCGACCCCGGCTTCCGAACGGGCTGCAAGGTGGCGGTGGTGGACGGGACCGGCCGCTTTCACGAGGACGCGACCGTCTACCCGGTAGAGCCTCACTTCAAGACCGCCGAGAGCGAGGGCGTTCTTTTGCCCCTCATCAAGAAGTACGACGTCCGCGTCATCGCCATCGGGAACGGGACAGGGTCCCGGGAGACCGCCCAGTTCGTGAAGACCATGCTGTCCAATGCCGAACTGTCCTCCCTGGTCCGGGTCCACGTGGTCAACGAGTCGGGGGCGTCGGTCTACTCGGCCTCCGAAGTGGCCCGGGAGGAGTTCCCGAACCTGGACATCACCATCCGGGGTGCGATTTCCATCGCCCGCCGTTTCCAGGACCCGTTGGCCGAGCTGGTCAAGATCACCCCGAAATCCATCGGGGTGGGCCAGTACCAGCACGACGTCAACCAGAAGAAACTCCAGAACAAACTGGAAGAGGTCGTCCAGTTCGTGGTGAACCGCGTCGGGGTGGAGCTCAACAGTGCTTCGGCGTCCCTTCTCGAGTACGTTTCGGGGATCACTCCCACCCTGGCCCGGAACATCGTGGAGCGCCGAAACCAGAGCGGGCCGTTCCGCTCCCGCCAGGAACTGCTGGAGATCCCCCGGTTCGGGGAAAAGACCTTCCAGCAGGCGGCGGGGTTCCTTCGCATCCGGGACGCGGAAAACCCCCTGGACGGTTCCGCCGTTCACCCGGAGCGCTATGAACTTGTCGAGTGCATGGCCGCTGATCTTGGCGAGTCAGTTAGATGGCTCTTTGGAAACGAAGAGATTATTGCGCGCATACAGATCCAGAATTACCAATCAGAGGAAGTCGGCCTTCCAACCTTATGGGACATCCTGGAAGAGCTGCGCAAGCCCGGCCGGGACCCCCGCGGCGAGATCACCGGCTTCGACTTCGACCCCGACCTCAAGGGTCTCGAGGACCTCAAGGAAGGGATGGTCCTCCCCGGCATCGTCACCAACGTCACCAACTTCGGGGCTTTCGTGGACATCGGCGTGCACCAGGACGGCCTGGTCCACCTCTCCCGGATGGGGAAGCGAAATGTCCGCAGCCCCTACGACGTCTGCTCGGTCGGTCAGCGGGTCTCGGTAAAGGTGGTCTCGGTGGACCGGGAACGAAAGCGCATCGGCCTGAGCCTGGCTGAATCAACGGAGCCGCGCGCGTAAGCAAGCGGTTGGAATTCCAGATCGATTCAGGACACCCAATCTACAAGAATGAGTGGGTGTCCGAGTTCAGGAGAGGACACTCACTTCTGGGCATGGAATGAGTGTCCTTAATCCCATCCCGGGTGGCCAGCCCAGGGAGGCCCATCCCTGGGACTTCGCCCTACGAGCGCCGGGCTTGGGGATTGACTTGGGGCCGAACCCTTTCAGAGTGGTTTTCTTCGCTTTCGTGGGCTTTCTCCGGGGAGAGGGCGTGGGAAAGGAGCGGGTGGGCCGAGTGCCCAGCGGATGCGACGGGCGAGAGTCCTGCCGATCCCGGGGCTCCGAGCGAGGGCGTCTGCATCTGCCCGGACAATGGCCTCCACGCTGCCGAAAACCTCGAGGAGACCGCGTGCCTTGCCGGGGCCGATCCCCGGGAGACCCTGGAGCAGGTGAAGCTGCAGTGCCCGGTGGCGGTGCGGGCGGCGACCGTGGCGAAGCACCCCTCCCGAGACGGTGCGATCCGCCTGGTGGGCCATCATGAGCATCAGCCGGGCTGTCTCTTCGGGATCGCGGGAGCGCAAAACGGGCACGCCAAGGAGGACCGTAACGGCGATCATCGCTCCCTGAATGGATTCCCGGCGGATCAAGCGTCCCTCGAGATCGCTCGCATGTCCTTCCAGGATGATTACGCCCCGCATCTCGTGATTGGCAAGATTTTTCGCCTGCCTGAACAGGCGTCCGTCGAGAATGGATTGAACCAGGTCGGGAAGGGTTTTCCGCTCCACCAGGAACCGGTTGTCGATTCTGTAATCGCCGGTGACGAGTGTGCCGAAAGACACGTCGATGCCCCCCATGCGGAGAAAGGCTTCAAAGACTCCGCCCCGTCCTTCCCGGCGGTCAACGACAATGCTGACCGGGCTGCTGTACGGAGAAGAACCTGTTAGCATTTCGTCAGGTCCGCAGAGCTCCGGTGATTCTTCTCGCGGGCCGGTAGTGTCTTCAGGGCGCTTCTCCTCCCCCGCATTCTCCTTGGGTGCCGGGATCTTCATTTTAACTCTCCCAACTGCTGCCGGGGTTTCCCCGTTTGCGGGCAACCCGGCCTGGATGTTACCACACCGCTTCGAGCGAGGTCTAGGTCCGGGCGGGGAGGAAGAGTTTGCGGCAGGCGGCGACGCCCTGGAACCATCGGAGGCCGGCGGCGCGGGCCAACCCCGCGAGGCGGCCGGCGCAGCCCACCACCCGGCGGAAGCGGCGCTCGTAGCAGCGCACCGACGCCAGCCACTCCGACGCGTCCAGTGACAGCCGCTCCAGGATCGGCGCCAGGTCCGCCGGGATCGCCCCCGCCTTGTCCGGGCGCACCACGCGGCCCACGGCGTCCAGCACCCGGTAGTACTCCGCCGCCGTCACCGTGGCGAAGACCCCCTTGCGGCCGTCCGCGGCGTTCAGCGGGGCCAACCACGACGCCCGTGCCTGCGCCCGCGCCGCCTCCGCCACGGCCGCCGCCAGCACCTCCGGGGGGATTCCCGCCGCTTCCGCCGCCGCCAGAAGCTCCGGCGGGATTGCCGCCCCATCCGTGGTTGCCGCCGGTTCTTCCGCCGAGGCCCCCGCCCCTTCGCCGCTCACTGCCGGCGCCTCCGCCGAGACCTCCACCCCTTTGCCGCTCACTGCCGGCGCCTCCACCGAGACCTCGGCCCCCTCCCCGGTCGTCGCCGTCACCACCGGTGAGGCTCCCGCCGCTTTCGCGAGGGTCGTCAGAAGGTCCGCCGGGGCTCCGGTCGCCTTCGCGATCATGGCCAGCACGTCCGCCGAGGCCCCGGCCGCACCCGGGAGGCGCGCCATTTCCACCACCCGCAGCGCCGCCGCCAGCCGCGTCTCCGCCGCCAGCGCGTCCAGCCGCTCCCACACCGACGTGTGCGCGCTCTCCTCCGGCGTCCGCGCCCGCCCCGCCCGCACCGGGTTCAGCTCCACGTACGCCATGCACGTCAGCAGCGCCCCCTCCCCCTCCAGCAGCCGGCACTGGTACCGCCCCTCCCAGAACCGCCCCTTGCACCCGTCCTCCGCGTTCG
>JAGNHB010000063.1 GCA_018001935.1 Acidobacteriota bacterium | reverse complement strand
AACCGCGAGTTCCCCCTCTCCGGCGGACAGAGCGCGCTGCACCTCTTCGCGGCCTTCCTCCGCCAGGCGAGCCGCGTCTACCCGGTTTCCGCACTCCCTCCCCCGGCCGGCCCGCCCCCCCCGGCCGGAGTGGTCGCCCCCCCGGCGGAGACGGCCCCTCCCGCCCCTTCCGACTGAAGATTTTCACTTCCCCTCCGGTTTCTCGCGCTTGTTATCTCCGCGGAATCGCTGTACAATCGGTCTCATGATCGGGCAGGGCGCCATGCAGATCGTCGCGGAGAGAAAGGTCAGGGATTTTTTCACCCTGAAGACCTACTCCGGCGTCTACACCCTCGAGCACCTCGCCCCCGAGACCATCATCAAATCCTACATCTACACGCCCGACTCCAAGGAGACCATGTCCACCATCCTGCGGGAGCTGAAGAAAGCCCCCGGGACCGACCGGAAACCCTGCATCGTCAGCGGCGACCGGGGGATGGGCAAGTCCCACACCATGCGGGTGCTGCGGGAGGTCCTCAAGACGCCCGCCCTGATTTCACTGATCGAGGACCCCTTCCTGCGCCGGGAGATGGCCGCGCTGGCCGGGAAGAAGTTCCTGGTGGTGGACATTAACTGTCTCCCGCTGACGGACGACAGCCTCAAGGCGATGTTCTACCAGGCCTTCGAGGCGGCGCTCCGCGAGTACGGCGCCCCGGAACTCCCGCCCATCGAGAACTGGCTGGACCTCGAGGACTCCGACGACCAGCTGCGCTTCATCCGGGATTTCATCCCGTCCGGGTTCGAGCTGGCGATCTTCCTGGACGACATCGCCGAGAAGCTCATCGCGTACAAGAACGCCACCCGGATCATCGGTGACATCGAGTTCCTCCTGACGCTGGCGCTCTCCACCGGCATCTACCCCATTTTCCTGGTGGCCGCCTTCTTCGAGCACCTCCTGACCCCCCCCGATTTCACCACCCGGTACAAGGACATCCACGCGAAGATCGTCGAGTACCGGCTCACCACCGCCTTCCTGATCCGGCGCATCTCCAAGGCCCACCTGATCGACCTGATCAGCGGGCACATCCTGGTCAAGTCGGTGCAGCAAAAACTCGAACTCGAAAAGCTGCACCACTACTTCAAGGAAACGGTGCCGTTCTTCTCCACGTCGATGGACCAGTTCGTGGAGCTTTACCCCATCCACCCGTCGGTTTTTCACATCAGCTTCTTCCTGCACCGCTACATCCGGAATTTCTCCCTCCTCTCCTTTGTCTACTCCACCGCCAACCGGCTGCTGGGATACCGTTGCACGGCCATGGCGACGCCCGACACCATTTTCGACCTGCTCTACCACGAGGCGAAGAAGGTGCCGGACCTGCGCATCGCCGTGGAGTCCTACGAGACCATCAACCAGCAGGTCATCTCCAGCCTGCCCATGTCCGACAAGATCCCGGCCCGAATGCTGCTGAAGGCCGTCTTCCTCTTCAGCATCACCGAGGAGTTCAAACCCACCCCCGAGACCCTGATCTGCTCGCTGCTCCTGTCCGATTTCCAGGGGAAGCCCGTCACACGGGAGTCCGTGGTCCAGATGCTGGAGAAGTTCGAGGAGCAGGCCCCGCAGTGCATCCGGAAATCCGTGACGACCGAGGGGGACGAGTATCACCTCGTCAACATCGAACACGCTTCCATCGATTTCATCATCAACGAGATCCGCTCCCAGGAAGCCGGGTTCGAGGACCGGCTGCAGCGCGCGCTCTTCGCTTCCTTCTTCAAGAGGGTCCCGGAGATCGCCGTCGCGAAGGAGCAGATGGCCCAACCCATCCACGACGACGCCCTGAAGGTGTCCTGGCGCGGGACGTCGCACCGGGGGGTCCTGTCCTGGACCCCGAAGGCGCTCAACGTCCTCGTGGGCTCGAAGACCCTCCGGGACTACCCCCAGTTCCGGGATTTCGTCTCGCCCGAGGCGAACCTCGCCGAGCTTCGCGGCCGGGACGTCTCCATGGGGAAGACCCCCGACTGGCAGATCTCCGTCTTCTCCCTCGTCAACGACCCGATCTCGGCCGAGGCCGTCAGCGAGCTGGCCCACCGCTACCCCACCCACATGATGTGGGTGCCCGGCCCGCTCGGCAACGACGAGCGGGAAAAACTCGAGATGGCCGCCATCCTTCTGTCCGACGACTACCGGGTCAAGTTCTTCGACATCCAGGACGAGTACCAGCGCCGGCGGGAGGCGGCCGAGGCGGAAATCCACAAGCTCTTCACCGACAAATACCTGCGGGAAGGGAGCCTCCTCATCCTGGGAAAGAGCACCCCCGTGGAAGCGCTGGCCGGCGAGGCGGGCGGTTTCATGTCGGTGATCGGTTCCGCGGCCCGGGACTGCCTGGACCGCGTCTTCCCCGAGCACCCCGTTTTCCCCCTCGAGATCCCCGAGGACCTCGACCCGTCGGACTGCATCAACTTCATCCTGTCGGGGGCGACCCAGGACCCGGCGAAGGGGCGCGCCGTCGGACAACTCCTCCAGTCGCTGTCCCTGGCGGTCCCGAGTGAGGACCGGTGGGTGGTGGACCCTCTCAACGAGAAATTCGGTGACTCGCCCGCCGTGGCGGACTTCCTGGCCCTCGTGTCCGGGCACCCCGCCGAACCGGTTCCCCTCAACGCCGTCTACGACGTTTTCGCCGACTCCCCCCTCGGCCTGGAGAAGCCGGTGGTGGACCACATTTTCCTGGCGCTGGTTTCGGCCGGCCGCATCAAGCTCTTCGACCGGGAGCGGCCCGAGTCCCACATCCTGCACCGGAACAGCCTGACCCCGGAGACCGACCTCGCCTTCTACGACGCGGTCCAGGCCATGGCGGAAGAGTCGCTCCCGCTCCCCGAACTGCTGCGGTGGGGGTACGTTCTCTGCAAGGCCCAGATGGAGACGGGGAACCTCTCGCAGAACCGGCGGCTCCTCAAGAGCCTGCTGGCGGAGTGGATGGACTTCCAGCAGGCCAACCCCCTCGAGAAGAGCATCCTCGACCTCCCCATCGAACTCCAGACCACGTTCCTCTGGAAAGAGCTCCAGTCCACACGCCGGAGCGCCGCCGCCATCCAGGCCTGCGTCACCAAGGTCCTGGAGCAGCAGTGCAGCCTCGAGGACGGCCTGATGCAGATGGCCCAGACCTTCTCGAACTCCCTCCCGGCCTTCGAGACCATCCTGGAGGAGATCGAGAACGTCGGCGAGTTCATGGGGTGGGCAAAGACCTTCGTCAAGGCGAAGAATTACGTCATGGCGTCGGAGAAGACGGGGGACCCCCACGTCGAAAACCTGCGCTGTGAGCTGTTCACCCACTTCGAGCGACCGTCGAGGCTGCTCCAGAAGGACCGTCGGGAGCACTTCCAGACGGTGTTCGAGAACTTCAGGAAGGGGTATTCCGCTTACTACGTCGCCCAGCACGACGCCCAGCGCGGGGCCCTGCAGACCGGAGGGGCCCTCGATCAGCTGCTGAAGTCCGGCTGGTGGGCCAACCTGCCGGTCCTGGCCAAGCTCGACTTCGTGGAGCGCTTCTCCCCCCGGGTCCTCAACCTGCTTCTGGACCGCCTGACCGAGCGTGAGTGCCGCCTGAACGTGTCCCGGGAGCTGGAGGCCATGCCCTGTTGCGACTGCGGTTTTCACCTGGGCTCGTCGAACAACGTCGACGCCCTCGCCCGGCGCATCGTCGAGCAGGCGGAACGTTACCGGCAGTCCCAGCTCGAGTTCCTCTCGAACTTCAAGAAGATCATCATCCGGGAACTCCAGAAGGTCCCCTCCATCGACGACGAGACGGCGCGACAGGTGGTCTCCCTCGTGAACGGGAACCTGGACAGCCCGGTCTCCTTCAACGCGGTCAAGCTGATCAACTTCATCATGCGGCGGAAGCCCGTCAGCTTCCGCGCGCTGCCGAAGCACCGGGAAGCCTCCGGGAGGGTGTACCGGAAAGACACGTTGGAACCGCACCTCGTCGAACTGCTGAAGCGGGTGCAGGAGACCCGGGACAACGTCTTCCTGCTGCTCGAGGACGGCGAGGAGACCTCGCCCTCCAACACGTCCACCACGTCAACCTTCACCCAGCCCATCCAGGTCCCTCCCCTCCCCGACGCCTGAGCGCGGGAAAGAGCCGACACCGTGGCGAAGCCGGTCCCGGTCCGGCGGCGGGGCCCGTTTCGGGGACCGCTCGCGGGCGGACGGGGACAGTTCAGCGCGGGAGGGATCCGCTGAAGGAGACGTCGCCCCGGGTGAGGACGGTCGCGTACGACGCTGTGCCGAGAACGTCGATGCCCCCCGGAGAGGTCAGGGCGGAGGCCTGCCGGCCCCAGGGAATGGACGCGGGGAACGGGGCCGTGAGGGAGGCGGTCCCCCCCCGCGCCAGGTCGAGCCCCGGGCCGGCCGGCGTGAAGGTGAAGTCCCCCCTCGCGACGCCGGCCTCGACGAAAACGAGGTGGAAGCGTCTCACCGTCACGGGGAGCGGCCCCCGGTTGACGACGGTGAGACGGAGGGCGTCCCGGCGGGCGGGGTCAGCTTCCACGCGGACCTTCACCCCCCGGGAGACCTGGAGGTACAGGGCCAGCCAACCGGCGACCCCGGCGGCCAGGAGGGCCATGAGGCCGAAAAGCGCCCACTTCCGGCCCATCCGGGTCGATTTGCCGTTCAGCCAGCGGTCGCGCCTGGTTTGCATCGTTCCGCCAATAAAAAAACCGGGCCGAAACCCGGTTTTCGTGATTTCATTCGGAGCAGCTTGCTATCTTCCCCGCTTGCGGGCCGCCGGCTTGGGCTTGGCGGCCGGTTTGGCCTTGGCCGCGGGCTTGGCGGCCGGCTTTTCCTCGACTTCGGGGGTGGCTTCCACCTTCTTGGGTTTCTCCGGCGGGGGCGGTTTGTAAACGCCCTTCTTGATCTTGTCCGGGGGAACGTCGCTGGCGCACCGGAAGCCCTGACCCTGGAGGTTGCCGCCCTCGAAGGGGGAGCGGGCGGCCATCCACCAGACGGCGCCCGGGATGGCGTAGGACGCGCCCTTGACGGTGTAGTAGGACCCGCCGAACGCGCTGTCGAGCACCTTGCAGCCGTCGTACTTGTCGTAGCGGCTCGTCGTCCACTCGAAGACGTTCCCCAGCATGTCCATCGCGCCGTAGGGGCTGACGTCGCCCGCCGACAGGCCGACCTCGACCGGGCCGTTGGACTCGCCGGAGCTTTCCTGGGTGTGGGCCTTCCCGTTCTCCCACGTGTCACCCCAAGGGTAACGCAGGTTCTTCTGGGACTTGGCGTCCCAGGAAGAGGCCTTCTCCCACTCGTCCTGGTTGGGGAGGCGCTTGCCGGACCACTTGGCGTACTCGATGGCGTCCTGCAGCGAAACCCCCAGGACGGGCATCAGGGGGTTGTTGCTCTCCTGGTAGTAATCCATCCAGTTCCCGCGGGCGCGGTACCCGGTGGCCTTGCAGAAATCCATGAACTGCCGGTTGGTGACCTCGTACTTGTCGATCCAGAATTCCTTCACGGTCACCTGGTGAACCGGGGAGGAGAACTGGGTCACCTTGTCTTCGGAAGGCCCGCCGATCTTGCAGGGCCCCGCCGGAATGCGGATCATCTCTTCGAGGTTCAGGGGGCGGTTGGTGCAGGGCTTGCGCACGGGGACCTTCTGGGCGGATCCCGTGTCGGCCTGCTTGTCCTTATCGGCATCGGCCGCTTTTTCCGCACCCCCGCAGCCGACGGGAAGCAGCAGGAGCGCGAGGGCCAGCCCTGCCGGCAACAGCACGCGAGACCATTTGTTCATAAGTCCTCCAGAAGCGGATGTCATTTTTGCCGAGCCAATCAGCGAAACGGCGGTCAAGCGCGTATTATAGAACAGCCGATTTTCAGGGAGCAACACTTTTCTCGACGAAAACGCTTTCGCCGTGCCGGAACCAGGCGGCGCAGGTCCCCTCGGAGGACACCATGCAGGCGCCCACCGGGGATTCCGGCCGGCAGGCCGAACCGAAAAGGGGACACTCCGGCGGGTCGATGACCCCCCGGAGAACGTCGCCGCAGCGGCAGCCGGGAGGCTCCACCGGCGGCCCCGGGTCGACGGGGAGGCGCGCGGCGGCGTCGAAGGCGGCCCAGCGGTCGCGGAAGGCGTAGGCGCTCCGGGGCATGGTGCCGAAACCGCGCCAGGTGTCGTCCACGACGGCGAAAACCTCGTCGAGGAGGCGAAGGGCCTCCCGGTTTCCTCCCGGGCGGACCACCCGCGAATACTCGTTTTCCACCCGGGGCGAGCCCTCGACAATCTGCCGGAGCAGCATCTCCACGCCCCGCAGGATGTCGAGGGGCTCGAAACCCGCCACCACGCAGGCCTTGCCGTGGGTTTCCGCCAGGAAGCGGTACGGTTCGGTCCCGATGATGGTGCTGACGTGGGCGGGGCAGAGGAACCCGTCCACCCGGAGGTCGGGCGCGGCGGCGAGGAGGCGCATCGCGGGCGGGATGAGCTTGTGCCCGGCAAGGACAAGGTAGTTCGAGACCCCCTCCGCCTCCGCCTGCCGTACCGAGGCCGCCACCGTGGGGGAGGTGGTCTCGAACCCGATGCCGAGGAAGACGACCCGGCGCCCGGGGTTCTCCCGGGCGAGCCGGACCGCGTCCAGGGTGGAGGTCACCACGCGGACGTCGGCCCCCGAGGCGCGGGCGCCCGCCAGGGACTCGCGGCTTCCCGGGACCCGGACCATGTCCCCGAAGGTGGCGAGGGTCACGCCGGGCAGCCGGGCCATCGCCAGGGCGCGGTCGAGGTAGCCCACCCCGGTCACGCAGACCGGGCAGCCGGGCCCGGAGACCAGGCGGACCTCCGGGGGCAGGAGCCGCCGCAACCCGAACCGGTGGATGGCCATGGTGTGGGAGCCGCAGACTTCCATGAGGGTGACCCGGCGTCCCCCCAGCGGGATGGCGCGGATCCTCCGCACCAGGTTCTCGGTGTCGGGCCGGTTGCGAAACTCGGTCAGGTATTTCATACCAAAACCTCCAAAGGAACAGGGTGAGCACCGTCGCCCTCCGGCGTACCGTCGCCCTCCGGGCGACGGCTGGAACAAGCGCCGGGCACCCGGTGCGCGGGACAGAGCCCCGCGCTACACCGAACCATCCTACCACAGACCCCGCCGGAGCGGGTGCGGGAATCCCGCCGGAGCAGGTGCGGGAATCCCGCCCTGGCGGTTGAAGACCTTGCCGGAGGAAGATCGGGGGAGGCGTTTGCAACCGCCAAGCGTTCCGAAAGGGGCTCGCCGCCACGTTGACGATACCGCGACAACCCGAAAAACGAACGGGGAAGTGTTTGCAGCACCTTTGCTTGAGCCGTCGCCCGGAGCGGGAGGGCGCTTTTTCCGGGGATGTCGGCGTTGACATCCGCCGGGCCTCGTACGATAATTGCAAGGTTACGCTTTCGGCAGGGGGGGCGTGACCGCCTGTCCGGCGGGCCGCGGCCCCCGGCCGGCGCCGGGGAGTGGGGGGAAGTCCGGGCCGGACCGGTTCACCCTGAACCCCCCGGGCCCCGACGTCCATCCAATCCGTTTCGTTCGACGACCTTTTCGGAGGACTCAATGAGCTATCTGCTCGGGATCGATATCGGCGCGGTGAGCGTCAAGGCCGCCGTGCTCGGGCCGGAGAGCGCCCGGGAGAAGATGCGCGCCGTGGCCGCCGGTGACCCGCTGTTCCATTTCGTGGACGGCGGGGAGTCGGGCCGGCCGGGCCTACCGCCCATCCTGCTGACGTCCTACACCCGCATCAAGGGCCAGCCGATGCGCGCCGCCCTGGACCTGCTGCACAGCGTCCGCCGGCACGTCCCCCTCGAATCCGTCGCCGGGGTCCAGGCCACGGGGACGGGGGGGCGGCTCCTCGCCCACGTCCTGGGGCTCCACGAGGCCAACGAGTTCAAGGCCATCGCCCGGGGCGTCCAGGAACTTTACCCCGACGTCCGGACGGTCTTCGAGATGGGGGGCGAGAAGTCGAAGTACATCCTTTTGGAGGCGGACGCCCGCTCCGGCGCCCTGGGGATCGCCGACTACGAGGCGAGCGGCGACTGCGCCGCCGGCACCGGCTCCTTCCTGGACCAGCAGGCCAAACGGCTCCTCTTCGAGATCGAGGACGTGGGCCGCATCACCGAGGATGCGGAGAAGAGCGCCCGCATCGCGGGGCGCTGCTCGGTCTTCGCCAAGTCCGACATGATCCACGCCCAGCAGAAAGGGTACCAGCCCGCGGAGATCCTGCGGGGGCTCTGCGAGGCTGTGGCGCGGAACTTCAAGTCGTCCATCACCAAGGGGCGGGACATCGTCCCGCGGGTGGCCTTCATTGGCGGCGTGGCCTTCAACTCCGGCGTCGTCCGCGCCATGGAGGAGGCGTTCGAGCTGAAGCGGGGCGAGCTGTTCACCCCGGGCTACGGCTGCTGGCTGGGCGCCCTCGGGGCTGCCTTCCTGGAGCGGGAGAGCGCCGTCCGGTCGAGTGTCGCTTCCCTGGACGCCCTGGAGAAACACCTCGGCAAGACCGCCCACGACTTCCCCACCACCGCGCCCCTGGACATGGACAAGGTGGTGCTCCTGCGCGAGCGCATCCCCCCCTACGCCTTCGAGGGCAAGACCCTCCCGGTGAACGCCTTCCTGGGGATCGACATCGGGTCCGTCAGCACCAACCTGGTGGTCCTGGACGCCGCGGGCGACGTGATCCGGGAAATCTACCTCCGCACCCAGGCCCGTCCCATCGAGGTGGTGAACGAGGGGCTGGAGATGATCCGATCCGAGCTGGCGGAGAAGATCGTCATCCGGGGCGTGGGCACCACCGGCTCGGGGCGGGAGCTCATCGGCATGCTGGTGGGCGCCGACATGGTGGTGGACGAGATCACCGCCCACAAGACCGGCGCCGGCTACATCGGCGAGAAGCTCCTGGGCCTGAAGGTGGACACCATCTTCGAGATCGGCGGCCAGGACTCCAAGTACATCCGCCTCCAGGACGGCATCGTCACCGACTTCGCCATGAACGAGGCCTGCGCCGCCGGCACCGGCTCCTTCCTGGAGGAGCGCGCCGAGGAGCTGGGGATCTCCATCAAGGGGGAGTTCTCCGAAACCGCGCTCAGAAGCAGGGCGCCGATCCGGCTGGGCGAGCGCTGCACCGTCTTCATGGAGCAGGACGTCAACGCCTACCTGCAGAAGGGCGCCCGCCTGGAGGACGTGGTGGCCGGCCTGGCCTACTCCATCGGGTTCAACTACATCAACCGGGTGATCCTGGGCCGGCCCATCGGGGACGTGATCTTCTTCCAGGGCGGGACGGCCTACAACGACTCCGTGGCGGCCGCCTTCTCCAAGATCCTGGACAAGCGCATCATCATCCCCCCCTTCAACGGCGTCATGGGCGCCGTGGGCGCCGCGCTCCTGGTCCGCGAGAAGATCGAGTGCACGGGGGAGCGGACCCTTTTCCGGGGATTCAACCTGGGCGACGTGGACTACACCCTGAAGGAATTCACCTGCAAGGGGTGCACCAACTTCTGCAGCATCCAGGAGTTTCGCGTGGAGGAGGAAAAGGTCTACTGGGGCGACAAGTGCTCGGACCGCTTCCGCAAGCGGGCCAAGGTGGACCGCCGCCCCGTCATCGAGGACCTCTTCAGCCTGCGGGCGAAGTGGCTGCTCGGAGACTGCGCGGAGCCCTCGGGGAAAAAGCCGGTTGTCGGCATCCCGCGGGCCCTGTACACCTTCGACCGGTTCCCGCTCTGGAGCACCTTCTTCCGGGAACTCGGCTACGACGTGCTCCTCTCCCCCCAGACCAACCGGAAGATCGCCCTGGACGGGGAACAGGCCACGGTGTCCGAGCCCTGCTTCCCCATCAAGGTGGCCCACGGCCACGTCAAGTACCTGGTGGACGAGAACGTGGACCTGATCTTCGTTCCCAACGTCATCGACGCGGAGTCCCCTTTCCAGCGACCGGCCAGCTTCATGTGCCCCTGGGGGCAGACCCTCCCCTACGTGGTCAAGGCCGCCCCCTGGTTCCAGCCCTACGAGCGGCGCTTCCTGATGCCCACCATTCACTTCCGCTCGGGGCCGGAAGGCGTCAAGAAGGAACTGGTGGAGTACCTCCGCAACTTCGCCCTCCCGGCGAAGAAGAAGGCTATCGAGAAGGCGTTCGACAAGGGGTACGAGGCCCAGATGCGCTTTTACGAGAAGGTCCGGCAGGCGGGGCGCGAAGCCCTGGAAAAACTCGAGGCCAGCGGCGAACTGGGCGTGGTCCTGGTGGGGCGGCCCTACAACATCTACGACGCGGGCGTGAACCTGGACGTGGGGAAGAAGCTGCGGGACTTCTACGGGGTGAACGTCATCCCCATCGACTTCCTCGCGGTGGACGAGGTGGACATCTCGGACATCAACGACAACATGTTCTGGAACTACGGGCGGAAGATCATCGCCGCCGGCAAGATCGCCTTCGAGAAACCCTGCCTGCACATCATCTACATCACGAACTTCAAGTGCGGGCCCGACTCCTACGTCAAGCACTTCATCGGCCGGGCGTCCGGGAAGCCTTTCCTGGTCCTCCAGTTCGACGCCCACAGCAACGACGCCGGCGTCATGACCCGCTGCGAAGCCTACCTCGACAGCAAAGGAGTACTTCGGTGGTGGAGCAAGAAAAAAACCAGCTGACCCCGCCCCGCCAGGACAGCCTGCTGGGGAAGACCCTCTGGGTCCCCCGCATGAGCTACGGCGGGGCAAAGACCTTCGCCGCGGCGTTCCGCGCCATCGGCGTCCAGGCGCGGGAGTGCCCCGACGGCGACAGCCGCGCCATGGAACTGGGCGGGAAGTACACCTCGGGCGAGGAGTGCTACCCGGAGAAGATCACCCTGGGCACCTTCCTGCGGCTGGCCGACGAGCCGGGCTTCGACCGGTCGAAGAACGCCTTCTTCATGCCCACCGCGGGCGGCCCGTGCCGCTACGGCCAGTACGCGCCCCTGCTGCGGAAGATCCTGTCGGACATCGGCCTGGGCGACATCCAGGTCTTCGCCCCCACCAGCGAGAACGGCTACCGCGAGGTGGGCGGCAACGCCGGGGAGTTGATGCGCACGGCGTGGTGGGCCCTGGTCTGCTCGGACCTCCTGCGCAAGTTCCTCCACAAGACCCGCGCTTACGCCCTCCGGCCCGCGGACGCCGACGCCGCCCACGAGGACAGTCTGGGCGACGTCTGCACCGTCCTCGAGAAGCCGGGGATGAAGGCGAAGGACAAGCTCCGCGAGCTGTCGAAGGCCATGGAGCGTTCCCGGGACCGCTTCCGGGCCGTGGGCGCCGACTACCGGGAGCCCCGCCCCCTCATCGGCGTGGTGGGGGAGATCTTCTGCCGCCTCAACACCTACAGCAACGAGCACCTCGTCCGGCGCATCGAGGCGCAGGGGGGCGAGGGGTGGCTCTCCGACATCACCGAGTGGGTCTGGTACACCAACTTCGAGACCTTCAAGCGGATCCGGCGGAAGGGGAAGCGCTTCTCCCTGGAGATGCTGGGGTCCATCGTCAAGAACAAGATCCAGCGCCGGGACGAGCACATCATCCTGGAAACGGTGCTCAAGGACATCGAGGGGTACGAGGAGCCCCACGACATCCGGGAAGTCCTCGACTATTCCCTGCCCTACCTGCCCCACTGGGGCGCGCTGGGCGAGATGACCCTCAGCGCCGGCAAGGCCGTCTACCTCTTCGAGAAGGGCGCCGACGGCATCATCGACATCAGCCCCTTCACCTGCATGAACGGCATCACCTGCGAGGCGGTCTACCCGAAAATCGTCGAGGACCACGACGGCATCCCCATCAAGAACTTCTACTTCGACGGCACCCGCAAGGACATCGACACGGCGGTGGGCATCTTCATCGAGCTGGCCCGCACTTACGGCCGCCGAAAGAAGAAGCCCCGCCGCCTCCCCTGGTACTTCCACAAGTAAGGGGTGGCGCAAGCTTCAGCTTGCGCGGGAATATCCAGGCATGCCGACCCCGTGAGCAGCCGGAGCAGGTAAAGCAACATCCAGCCGCTGCAATCCGGAAAGCGGAGCTGCGCTCATCCCGGCCGAAACGACGCCACCGAGCGCGTTGCCATACCCCATGCCGGGCGCTCGAATTTGCATTGCAGCACTCGGGAGATTGACAGGGGACCGGCACCGGTGTAAATTCAAATCATGATGAAGGGATTCACCCCTGGAAAAGATCTCTCGCCCGACGACAAGGTCCGCCTGCTGCTCAACCTCTCCCAGCGGCTCAGCGGGACCTTCGACCTCCAGGACCTCCTCCAAAGCCTCCTGGAGGCGGCCCGGACCGCCGTCGCCTTCGATGCCGCCGGCATCTACGTGCTGAACCGGAGCGTCCCCGTGCCCTGGGAGTCCCGGGGTTACCTCATCGCGGGGATGGCGAGCGTGGGCTTCGACGAGCTGCCCCAGGAGGAGGACCCCATGCTCCGGGAGGGGAAAGGGATCATCGGCCGGGTGATCGCCACCGGGCAGACCCTGATCCTCGATGACGTCCATCTCGACGCGGATTACGTGGAGGCCCGGCGGGCGACCCGGTCCGAGATCGCCGTCCCCATCGTCAGCAACAACCAGGTCATCGGCGCCTTCAACCTCGAGTCCGACCGGCGGGCCGCCTACTCCGCCGAGGACGCGGCGCTGCTGGAGTTTTTCGCCACCGTGGCGGCGCTGTCCATCGAGAAGGCCCTGCTGCTCCGCCAGGTGCTGGAGAAGCAACGACTGGAACAGCAACTGGCTCTGGCCCGGATGGTCCAGGGCGCCCTGCTCCCCTCCCAGCCGCCGAGGGTGGCGGGGTACGACCTGGCGGGGACCAACATCCCCACCGGGGAAGTGGGGGGCGACTACTTCGACTACATCCCGCTCGAGGACGGGCGGCTCGTGCTGGCGGTGGCCGACGTCTCGGGGAAGGGGATCCCCGCCGCCCTCATCATGGCCACCTTCCGGGCGGCACTGCGGACGGCCCTCCAATCGGAACGAGACCTCCTTCGCCTCGCGGAGACCCTGGACGGTGTGCTGCGGGCGTCGTGCGACCCCGCCCGGTTCGTCACGGCGGTGCTCGGGCTGCTGGACCCGCGGGAGGGGGGCTTCCACTACGTCAACTGCGGCCACAACCCTCCCATGCGCGTCCGGCGGGGCGCGGAGCGGGAGGACCTGGAGACGGGGCGGATCGTCCTGGGCGCCCTCGACGGCGAGCAGGCGGAGTTCGGGCACACCGCCCTGCAGCCCGGGGACCTGCTGGTCCTCTACACCGACGGCGTGACCGAGGTGGCGGACGCCGGGGGCGAGGAGTTCGGCCCGGAGCGGCTCGAGGCGCTGGTCCGGGAACGGGCGGCCGCGTCGGCCCGGGAGATCGTGGAGGCCGTGACGGCGGCGGCGAGGGCCTACGCGGGTCATGACCGCTTCGACGACGACTTCACCCTCGTGGTCCTCCGGCGGGAGTGACCGCCCGGCCGAGATCGACATTGACCGAGATGAAACCCTTCTTCACGCGGGCCTGGGAGTTGGTGCGGCAGGTGCCGCGAGGCCGGGTGGTGACCTACGGCCAGGTGGCCCACGCCCTCGGCGAGCCCCGGGGCGCCCGGACGGTGGGCTGGGCCCTGCGGGCCGCGCCGGAGGGCCTCCCCTGGCACCGGGTGATCAACGCCGACGGGCGGATCAGCCCCGCCGGCCGCGACCCCGGGGACCTCGACCTGCAGCGGGCGCTGCTGGAGTCTGAAGGCGTCCGTTTCGGTCCCGACGGCCGAGTCGACCTCCGGCATTACCGCTGGCCCGGCCCCGGCCCACTCCCCGGATAGATGGGAAGCGGAACCACGAAAAACACGAATATACGCGAATTTATAACACGAATAATGTCTATTGATTGTTGATTTCTGATTCGCGTTCATTCGCGTGATTCGCGGGCATAAAAGACTTTTTGCGGGGGCGTCAGAATTGCGTTCACAAGCACGAAGAAGGAAAGCCCGAATTGATGGATTACAAGCTCCCGACTTGAATTGCGTCATTGCAACGGGGTACGGACGCTCGCACTCGGACTCCCGGTAGTCTTCCGGTTTGCCCGCGAGGCCCAGGCCGCGCAGGCCGAATATCCCCTTGCATCCGCCGGCCAATCCGGATAACCTTGAAGTGAGATCTCTCCGGGAGCGGACCATGCCGAACCGTTTCATGGACTGGTTCCAACAGGCCTGCCGGGACCTGGAACAGGCGGAGGACAGCCGGCGCGCCGGTCGCCACGAGTGGGCGTGCTTTGCTTCCCACCAGGCGGCGGAGAAGGCGGTGAAGGCCCTTCACCTGCACCGGGGCCAGGAAGCGTGGGGACACGTCGTCGCCCGGTTGTTGAAGGAACTGCCGGAAGCGGTCCGGCCGGGAGAAGACCTGCTGGACCGGGGGAAGGTCCTCGACGCCTACTACATCGCCCCCCGCTATCCCAACGGCCACCCCGAAGGGGCCCCCTTCGAGCACTACGGCTCCCTGCAGAGCACGGAGGCCATCAACCATGCCCGTGAAATCGTCGAATTCGTCCGTGCTCGCCTGGCCTGACGCCCGGGCGGTGGCGCTCGCCTTCCGGTCGTGGGCGGAAAACCTCCTGGCCACCCACCCCGAGGTGCTCCGGGCCGGTTACATCGGGTCCTGCGCCGACGGTCGCTGGGGCGTCGGGAGCGACCTCGACGTCCTGCTGGTGGTGGAGGACTCCGACGTTCCCTTTGAACGCCGGGCCGCGCAATGGGACGCGCTTACCCTGCCCGTTCCCGTCGACCTGCGGGTCTACACGCGGAAGGAGTGGGACCGCCTGCCGCCGGACGGCCGTTTCCTGGCCACGGTCCGGAAAACCGCCGTCTGGGTCGAGCGCCCATCGGGGCCGTCCGATCCATCAGGCGAACGGGGAAAATAAAGAATGAGGGCCCGCAAATAGTTTTTTTTCGCCCGCGAATCACGCGAATAAACGCGAATCAGGGATCCCGGCGATCGTCGCGCAGGAACTCCCGACCCGTGGTCCGCCGCTCCCAGAGCGCCCGGAAATTGGCGTCGTCCCACTGGTCTCGGAGCCGCTGGGCGTCCTCGATCGTCCGGTGCCGGTGGACGCCCGGCGGGAAACGCTGGGGACCGGTGAGCTCCGCGAAGCCCCAGACCTGGCGGATGGCCCGTGGAACCGGGAGCGCCGAAGAGTGTCCAAGAGAGATGTACCGCTTGCGCCGGCTGAACCGGTCGAAGGAAGTCGGATCGCAGCCTTTTTCGTGGGGTTCGGGGTTCTTATTCCGGTTTATCCGGGCCACGGTTCTGTGGTATAAACCGGAACGCCGGCCGCCAGGCGGAGTCTCGGCAGGGGAAGGCAACCCGTGCACTTCAAACTGATCCTCAAGTATTTCGTGCTCCCCGTCCTCGTGGTCGGCGGGCTGGTCTTCGCGATCTTCCACCGGCCCATCGTCCGCTACCTCCGGGTGAGCTGGTGTTTCGACACCATCGTGTCCGAGGACACGAGCTTCGAAAAGGCCGAGGCCGCCTGCAACACCATCATCGCCATGGGCGCCGAGGCGGAACCGTACCTCCTGGAGAAGGCCAAGGAGAGCCCCAAGGCCCAGGAGCGCAAGATCGCCCTCTACCTCCTGGGGAACATCAAGAGCGAGGCGGCGGTGCCCCTCCTCCTCCGGAGCCTCACCGACAGCAACGAACTCGTCCGCCTGGGGGCGATCCAGGGGCTTAAGTACATGATGCAAAAAGAGTTCGTTGAACACGTCGGGGCCCTGATCCGGGACCCCTCGCCCGACGTCCGGATGTGGGCGGCCGAGGCCCTGGGGAAGGTGCCCACCGAGCAGAGCGCGAAAATCCTCGCCCGTTTCATTGCGCACGAGCGCAACCGGTTCAACGTCCGCGGCTGGTACCAGGCCTGGATGTCCTACACCCAGGTGATGCCCGCGGACGGCGTGGTGAGCGTCCGCTACCGGGTCAACGACACCTTCGAGATCGTGGAGGACAACATGGCCAGCAAGGCGATGTACACCTACTACTTTCTCGTCGTCAAGGAGCCGGACGGCAAGACGAAGTACCTGTGCGTCCCCATGGAGACCTGGGACCAGTTCAAGGAGAACGACCGGCTGGTCAAGCCCGCCGGCGTGAAGTTGCCCGCCCATGCCTGAGCGCCGCCCCAACCGCCTGGCCCCCGCCGTCACGGTTCGTCCCCGTTCGGGGAGGCGCCGCGTCCCCGCGGGTGCGGCCGCTTTCCTGGGGGCCCTGCTGTTTTTCCTCCCGGGCTGCTCGGGCCGCGTGCCCGTCGAGCGCATCGACGCGGGGGTGGCGGCCATGGAATCCGCCCGCCAGGCCGGGGCCGACAAGCTGGTCCCCCGGACCTGGGAAGCCCTCGTGAAAAAGAAGGCCGAGCTGGACGGCGCCCTCTCGAAGGGGGAAACGGGCGAGGCCGCGCGCCTGGCCCGGGAACTAATGGACCTGTCCTCGCAGGCCCGCGTGGAAACCCAGGGCGCGGCGCGACGGGCGGAGGCGAACGATTGCCTTTCCGCTTCCCGGAGTTCCCTGTCGGCCGCCCGACAGGCCATGGACGCCGTCGTTTCGCCCCGCTCCCGGGCCGCCGCCGAATACACGGCGCTGCAAAGCCGCCTGAAGGGGCTCGAGCAGGACCTGCTCCGGGTGGAGGGCCTGCTGCGATCCGGCGACCTGGACGGCGTGAAGACAGGCGCCGCCACCATCGCCGAGGCCTCGGAGCGGGTCCGGGAGAGTGCCGTCGCCATGGTGAAGAAGAAGGCCCGGCCCGCCGCCCCCGCGGCGACGGAACCGCCTCCCGGGGACTGAGCCATGCGGATTCGCCCCGGCGCCCATTTCGACCTGAACACCGTCCGCCTGATCGTGACCGACCTCGACGGGGTCTGGACGGACGGGTCCATCTGGTTCGACGACTGGGGGAACGAGTTCAAGCGCTTCTCCGCCATGGACGGCTTCGGCATCCAACTCGGCCGGAAGGCGGGGCTGGCCTTCGCCATCCTCTCCGGCCGCTGTTCCGCGTGCGTCGTCCACCGGGCCGCAGGGCTCGGCATCGACGACGTCGTGCAGGGCAGCGGCGACAAGGTGGCGGACCTCGACCGGATCTGCGGCCGCTTCGGGGTGAAGCCGGACCAGACCCTCTACATGGGCGACGACCTTCCCGACGCCGGCGCCATGGCCCGCGCCGGCGTGTCCGTGACTGTCCCCCACGCGCCGGAAGCGCTCCGCGCCCTGGCCCACGCGGTCACCGACGCGCCCGCCGGCGACGGCGCCCTTCGTGAGATGGTGGAGTGGGTGCTCGCGGGCCAGGGGCGCCTGGACGCGCTGGTGTCGTCGTTCCTGGCCGCCCCCGGAGACACCCCATGACGCCCCGCGGTCGCCCCCCCGTCCTTCACCGGATCCAGTACTACTACCGCCAGAAAGACCTCCTGGTCAGCTACATCCGGAAGGACCTCCGCGAACGCTACGTGGGCTCCTTCTTCGGCTTTTACTGGTCCGTCATCAACCCCCTGATTCTACTAGGGATATACACCTTCGTCTTCTCAGTCATCTTCAAGGTCCGCTTCGGCGACCAGCCGTCCGGCCTCGCGCACTCCGCCCTCTTCATCTACTGCGGGATGGTGCCCTGGATGGCGTTCCACGAGTCCGTGGGCCGCTGCACCGGGGTGCTGGTGGACAACGCCAACCTCCTCAAGAAAGTCATGTTCCCGGCGAAGATCCTCCCGATGTACCTGGTGCTGTCCCACGTGGTGAACCTGGCCATCGGGATGGCCATCCTCGTGCTGGCCGGGGCGCTCGCGGGGTCGCCCCCGACGCCCTGCATGCTCTTCCTCCCGCTGCTGGTCGGGCTCCAGGTGACCCTGACCCTGGGGCTCGGGTGGATCGCCGCGGCCGTCAACGTCTTCGTCCGCGACATGGCCCAGCTCATCAACCAGGTGCTGGTCATGTGGATGTACCTCTCGCCGATCTTCTACTCCCTCGACGTCATCCCCGAGGACATCCGGAAGTGGTCCGCCCTCAACCCGTGGGCCGCCCTGGTGGAGAGCTACCGGGACGTGATGCTCAGGGGCCGCGTCCCCGACCTGGCTGGCCTGGGGGCCTTCGCGCTGTTCGCCGTGGTCGTCTTTATCGCCGGGTACTTTTTCTTCAACCGTTTCAAGCACGAGTTTGCAGACGTTCTGTGATGGCCGCGAGCCCGTCTCACCCCGAACCCCAGACCCCGGACCGCCTCCGGCCGGGCGAGGTGCACCTCTGGCTGGCGGACGGCGAAGGGGAGCCGGCGCCACCTGACGACGGGGGCGGCGTCCTCTCGGAGGACGAGAGGGCCCGGGCCGCGCGGTTCCGTTTCCCGGTGCACGCCCGGCGCTTCCGCTTCGCCCACGTCGTGCTCCGGCGGGTCCTGTCGCGTTACGCGGGCTCCCCGCCCGGGGAACTCTCCTTCGAGACGGGGACCTACGGCAAGCCCCGCCTCGCGCCGGTTTCGGGGGAGGCGCCCCCTTTCCGTTTCAACCTGGCCCACTCCGGCGACCTGGTCCTGGTGGGCGTCTGCCGGGATGGGGAGACGGGGGTGGACCTCGAGGCCGTCGACCCGGCGGTGGACGTGCGGGGGATCGGGCGCCGCTTCTTTCACCCCGCGGAGGTCCGGGTGCTGGAGGGCCTCTCCGGCGAGGCCTGCGTGGACGCGTTCTTCCGGATCTGGACACGCAAGGAGGCCTTCGTCAAGGCGGTGGGCGCCGGCCTGTTCCTGTGCCTTCCGTCGGTGGACGTGACCGCCGGCCGCGTCCGCCTCCCGGAGGGGGCGCCGCGGGGGGCCTCGGGGGGCGACTTCCGGCTGGTCGATCTGCCGTCCGTCGAAGGGTTCCGGGCCGCGGCCGCGGTCCCTCCCGAGGTCCGCACCGTTCGCTGCCTGGCGTGGAATAATACCGGGAGGGTCCGGCCGTGGCCGATGCCCAACTCCTGACGTCCCCCGTCGCTTACGAGGAAGTCGTGCCCGGGGTCCTTTCCCGGGTCGGCGAGGAGGAGATCCGGGTCCGCTTCGAGCTGGCCGACGTGGCGGTCCTGGACGTGGACGAGTGCCTGGTCGCGGGGTTCACCCAGGTGAACCTGGCCCGGGAGACGGCCCGGCTCCTCGCCTGCACCGCCCTCCTGCACCCGGGGCGCCTGGGCCCCCTCTTCCGGCTGGTCCGGGCGGGGGTCCTCCTCTCCTGGCTGCGGGGCGCCCCGATCCCCGCCCCGATGAAGAACGCCCGGATGCAGGAACTCTTCACCGACGCCTGCCGGGGGGTCCCCCGCACCGTGATGGAACGCGCCCTGGGCTCGGCCTGGCGGGGCCTCCGGCCGGGGGCGGCCCTGTGCGTGCGGTACCTGGCCGAGCGGGTCCCCACGGGGATCGTCAGCCTGGGGCTGGACATCGTGCTCGACCGGTTCCCGGGAGTGGTCCGGAAGGAAACCGGCAAGGAGGTCCTGCTGCACTTCGCCGCGGCCAACCGGGTGCTCTGGGAGCGGGACCGCTTCGCGGGCCTCGCCCGGCCGATCCGGTCCGGGGCCCCGGACAAGCTGAGCCTGTTCGAGGGGGCCGTGTCCGGGATGCACGTGGCCGCCCCGCTGGTGATCGGGCACGGGGCGGACGAGGAACGGCTCTGCGAACTGGCCGATTCCATGGGCGGCCTGAGCGTGGGGATGGCCCCGGCGGAGGCCGACCGCCGGCTGTTCCACGTGGTCGTTCCCGACGGCGGCTGGGACACGCTCCTGCGCTTCATGTTGAGCTGCCGGAAGGAAGACACCGGGAGCGTGAACTGACCCCCCCTCCCACGGGCCGTCCCGGCCCGGGCCCAGGTCCCCACGGCCCGGCCCGGCCCGACGTCCCCTCGGGGGTAATCGATCCGAGAAGGAGAATCGATGCAAGACCACAACATCCGAGACGAGATCCTGGAAGCGGTATGGACCTGCCGGGAGGAAGGGATTCGGACCCTGACCGCCCTGAAGGGCAAGGACCCGGGATATTTCGAGGAGGCCCGCCTTCGCCCCCTGCTGGAGGAGAAACTGATCCGGCTGGAGGGGGATGACCTCGTGCTGACGGCGGAGGGGGAGGAGGCCGCCCGCGGCGTCATCCGACGCCACCGCCTGGCGGAGCGGCTGCTGAAGGACGTCCTGAACCTGGAGGAGGAGTCCTCGGAGGACGAGGCCTGCACCTTCGAGCACACCCTGACGCCGGGCATCGTGGATTCCATCTGCACCCTCCTCGGGCACCCCTCCCAGTGCCCCCACGGGCTGCCCATCCCCGAGGGCGAGTGCTGCCGGCAGGCCCGGAACTCCGTGGAAGCCATCGTGGCGCCCCTCCCCCAGATCAAGGTGGGCGAACCGGCGGTGGTTTCCTACATCTCCTCCCGCAACTACAACCGGATCAAGAAGCTCTATTCGTTCGGCATCCACCCGGGGACGGCGGTCACCCTCGTCCAGCGGTCCCCGGCCGTGGTGGTGAAGGTCGAGGAGACCCAGGTGGCCATCGAGCAGTCGGTGGCGGAAGAGATCTACGTCCGCCGCGACGGGTGACACCCGCGGCCCCGGTCCTCTCTCCGGCTTGACATTTGCCCGGCTTGGCGTAAACTGGCGGCAGGATCCTGCTCTGACCGCCCCCGGTGTGACGCCAGAGCCGTCGCGCGCCGCAAAAGCGCGCGGGGGGATCCAAATTTTTCCGAAAGGTCTCTCCATGGCGCAGACTCCCCGGATTGTCGGCATCCGCGAGACGCTTCCCCTTCTGCACACCCTTCCCCTCAGCCTGCAGCACCTGATGGCGATGTTCGGCGCCACCGTGCTGGTGCCGCTCATGTTCAAGGTGGACCCCGGCCTCGCCCTCCTCATGAACGGCCTCGGGACCCTGGTCTATTCCTTCTTCACCCGGGGCGGGATCCCGGCCTACCTGGGCTCCAGCTTCGCCTTTATCGCGCCCACCCTGCTCATCATCTCCAAGTCGGGCTACGCGCACGCCCAGAGCGGTTTCATCGTCTTCGGGCTCTTCTTCGTGGCGGTTTCGTTCGTCATCCGCTGGGCGGGGACGCGGTGGCTTGACATCGTCATGCCCGCGCCCGTGATGGGGGCGGTGGTGGCGGTCATCGGCCTCGAACTGGCCCCCGCGGCGGCCTCCATGTCCGGCCTGGTGGGGGACTGCCACGATCACCGCGCCCCGCTCGTGGCGGGTTTCACCCTGATTTGCGGGATCGTGGGCTCCCTCACCCTGCGGGGGCGCTTCCGGGCGATCCCCGTGCTGACGGCCGTGTCCGCCGGGTACGCTCTCGCGGCCGCGCTGGGGATGGTGGACCACCGCGCCGTCGCCGAGGCCGCCTGGCTCACGCTGCCCGACTTCCACGCCCCTGTGTTCGACGCGGGGGCCATCCTCATCATTGCGCCGGCCATGCTGGTGGTCCTGGCGGAACACGTGGGGCACCTCATCGTCACCGGCAACATCACGGGGGAGGACCTGGTCCGAGACCCCGGGCTCCACCGCTCGCTGCTGGGGGACGGGGTCAGCAACGTGATCTCCGGCTTCACCGGGGCCCCGCCCAACACCACCTACGGCGAGAACATCGGGGTCATGGCCATCACCCGGGTCTACTCGGTGTGGGTGATCCGGGTGGCGGCCCTGATCGCCGTGGCCGTGTCCTTCCTGGGCAAGTTCGCCGCCATCATCCGGACCATCCCCGTGCCCGTGATGGGCGGGATCTGCCTGCTGCTCTTCGGCGTCATCGCCGCGTCGGGCATTCGCGTGCTCGTGGAGCGGCGGGTGGACCTGGGCCGGAACGCCAACCTCGTCATGGCGGCCGTGGTCTTCATCGTCGGGGTGAGCGGGGCGAAGATCGAGATCGGCACGGTGGAGCTGAAGGGGATGGCCCTGGCCGCCGTCACCGGGATCGCCATCGCCCTGCTCCTCCACGTGCTGGGAAAGCTGGGTTGGTTGAACGACACCCTGGACAAGGAGGGAATGGAATGAAACGCACGCTCTTGATCCTGGCGGCTCTGTCCGCCTGCCTTTGCCCGGCGCCCGCCGGGGACAACATGTGGACGACCCGCTTCCCGGAGGGGGGGATGATCGGGTCCCTGGCCGTGGACTACATGACGGGGGCGGTCTACGCCTGGACCAGTTCCAACGGCCTGTACCGCAGCACCAGCGCCGGGGACTCCTGGTATTCGGTGCTCAGCGGCAGGATGCCGGGCCACATCGCCGTGGACCCGCACCTCCAGCGCAACCTCCTGGCGGGGACGAACGGGTTCGGCGTCATGAAGACCACCGACGACGGCGTCTCCTGGTACGCCCGGAACAACGGGCTCACCTCCCTGAACATCTGGGACATGGCGTACGACTTCGTGACGCCGGGCGTCGTCTACGTGGCCACCTTCAACGGCGTGTTCAAGACGACCAACCGCGGGGAGAACTGGGCACAGACCGGCACGGCCCTCCAGGGCAAGTTCGTCCAGTGCCTCGCGGTGACCCCGAGCGCCCCGGTGGCGATCTACGCGGGGACCATGTCGGACAAGGTCTTCAAGTCCGTCGACGCCGGGGTGACCTGGGTCCCCGCGAGCACCGGGATTCCGGACGGGCCCATCGGCACGCTGGTGGTGGACCCCGCCGCCCCGCAGACGCTCTACGCCACCTCGGGCCCCTTCGTGTACAAGTCGGTGGACGGCGGGGGCAACTGGGTGCAGGCGGCCCAGGTGTCCAGCAACATCCAGAGCATGACCGCGGACCCCTTCACGCCGGACAAGTTCTTCGTGGGCACCGAGAGTCACGGGGTGCTCAAGACCGTCAACGGCGGCACGACCTGGACCAGCGCCAACTTCGGGCTGCCGACGGCGTTCGTTTACCGCATCCTCGCGCACCCGTTCCTCCCGAACACCCTCTACGCCGGCACGGTGTCCCACGGCCTGTACCGGAGCATCGACGGGGCCCAGACCTGGCAACCCGTCAACAACGGCCTCCGCAACGCGGCGGTCCTGTCCCTGACGGCCCACCCCGCGACCCCCGTCGCCTACGCCTCGGCCAACTTCAGCATCTACCGGACGGACGACGCGGGCGAGAGCTGGGAGCGGACCGTCTTCGACGGCATGGCCTACGGGCTGGCTTTCCGGCCGGAGAGCCCCACGACCGCCTTCGCCGTCGCGGGGAGTTCCTTCTACGGCACCACGAACGGGGGGGCGACCTGGTCCGCACCCGTCAACGTGGGCCCCGTGGGGAGCCTGACCTGCATCGTGGCCGACCCGGTAAACGCCCAGCGCCTGTACGCGGGGAGCACGGCGGCCGGGGTCTACACGTCCGCCAACAGCGGGGCGTCCTGGGTCCCGGTCAACCAGGGGATCGACCATGCCGCCATCTACACCCTGGCCGTCGACCCCACCGACCCCCAGGTGCTCTACGCCGGCGGGGGCACCCTGTACCGGAGCCCCGACGGCGGGGCGAACTGGACGGAGATCTCGGCGGGGTTCGACCCGAGCAACGTCCGCTCCATCGCCGTCCACCCGACGACCCCCACCACCCTCTACGCCGGGACCGAGGGAGGGCTCTACCGCTCCGTCAACAGCGGCGACAACTGGGTGAAGGTCGACCTGGGCAAGGAACTGGACAACGAGAGTCCCATCCACGTGCTCTTCGACCCGGCCGACCCGAGGATCGTCTACGTCGGCACGTACTCCCGCGGGGTGTACCGGAGCCTCGACGGCGGCCAGACCTGGGCGTCCTTCAACCGGGGGCTCGAGGACCAGGCCGTCCGGGGGCTCGCGTGCGCGGGCGGCGTGGCGCGGACCCTCCTGGCCGGCACCTGGGGGACCGGGGTCTTCGCCCTCACCCCCCTCAACGAGATCTACTGCGCCCACATGGCCGGCACCCTCGACTGGTGGACCCGGATCAACGTCGTCAACCTCGGCGCCGCCGACAACCCCGTCACCTTCGAAGCGGTCAATGCGGCCGGCGTGTCCCTGGAGTCGAAGACGCTCGACCACCTTCCGCCCCTGGGCAGCGCCTCCCTCGACGTCGTGTCCTGGTTCAGCCCCTCCACCCTCGCCCAGGACACCTGGGTCCGGATCACCAGCGCTTCCCCGCTGAAGGGGCTTCTCGAGTTCGGCACCCAGGACGGCCAGTCCCTGATCACCCTGCCCATGACGGCGGTCTCCTCCCCGAGCCTGGTATTCCCCTACGTCTACACGCAGCCGGGGGTCGCCAACGCCTACTTCACCGGGATCACCCTCATCAACGTCGGCAACAACACGGCCCAGGTCACCCTGGACGCCTACAACGAGAACGGGAACCTGCTGGGCACGCACGTGGAGAGCGTCCCCGAGGGCGGGAAGTACGTCCGCCTGGTGGAACAGGTGTTCCCCACCGTCACGGACCCCCTGCAGATCCGCTTCGTCCGGGTCGCTTCCAGCCAGCCCCTCATCGGGTTCGAACTGTTCGGGAAGTGGGGGGAGATGGGTTTCGCCGGCCTGCCGGCCTTCTCCCAGGGGATCGCCCTGGCGAAGAACGGGGCCCCCGAGCCGTCCCCGGCCTCCCTGCCTGGCAGTTACGAACTGGTGTTCAGCGAGGTCCCCGCCAACGCCGACTACTTCACCGGCATCACCTTCTCCTGCCTCGGGGGGAGCGCGGCCAAGGCGCAGGTGACCGTCCACGGCGCGGAGGGGCAGACCCTTCAGCTGGCCGAGTGGCCGGTGGAACCGCTCCAGCAGATCACCCGCGAGGTCTGGGGGCTCTTCGTCGGGGTCCCGGTCGCCGGCTCCTCCTACCTGAAGATCTCCTCGGCCCAACCGCTGACCGGCTTCGAGCTCTTCGTCTCGCGGGGCGGCAGCTTCCGCTTCGACGGCCTCCCGGCCGCCTCCACGGGTTCCAATCGCCTGGTCTTCCCGGTGATCCGTGCCGGGGGCGGCTACGGCAGCGTGGTCAAGCTCGTCAACCGCACGGGCTTGTCGTTGCCCTTCACCCTGAAGGCCTACGGTTCCGACGGGGTGCTCCGGGGAACGCACCCCTCCAGCATCTCCGCCGGGTATTCCATGAGTTTCGACGTGGCGGCCCTGTTCCCGGGGACCTACGCCCAGGTTGCCTGGATCGCGGTGGAAGCGGAGGGGCAGCTGTCGGGGGACGTTTTCACCGCGGCTGCCGACGGGGCGAAAATCGGCTGCTACCCGGGGCTGGAAGGGTACTGATGAGCATCGCCGACCGCCTGGCCCGGTTCCAGGCCATCCTGGAAGGCTTCGACGGCTACATCTACGTCTGCTCCCGGGACTACCGCGTGGAGTACATGAACGACAACCTCATCCGGCGGACCGGCTACGACGGTACGGGCAGGCTCTGCTACGAGGTCCTCCACAACCGGGACTCCGTCTGCCCCTGGTGCGTCAACGAGCGGGTCTTCGCGGGGGAGACCGTGCGGTGGGAGATCCAGAGCCCCAAGGACAACCTTTGGTTCTACGTCATCAACACCCCGGTGCGCCTCGACGGGGACACCGTTTCCAAGCAGAGCCTCTTCGTCGACATCACCGACCGGAAGCGGATGGAGCGCGAGCTGGTCGACGCCCGGGACCGGCTCGAGACCCGGGTCAGGGAACGGACGCGGGAGCTGGAGCTGACCAACCGGTCGCTGGCCCGGGAGGTCCGGAAGCGCAAGCGGGCGGAGACGGCCCTGCGGGAGTCGGAGCGGGCCCTGCGCCGCCTGTCGGACCACCTGCTGCGGGCGCAGGAAACCGAGCGCCGCCGCCTTTCGGTGGAGCTGCACGACGAGATGGGCCAGGCCCTGACGGTCCTCAAGCTCCGGGTCCGCGCCATCGCCCGGAAGCTCCCGGCGGAAGAGCCGCTTCTCCGGGAGGAGTGCGAGAAGATGATAGGCTATGCCGACGAACTCATCGAGCGGGTGCGGAGGCTCTCCATGGACCTCTCGCCGCCCGCCCTCGAGGACCTCGGGCTCTCCGCCGCCGTCCGGAACCTGGTGGAGGAGTTCGCGCCCCACTTCCACGTCGTCCTGGAGAGCGACCCCGCCGTTCTGGACGGCTTCACCTCCCCCGAAGCCCGGATCCTGGTTTACCGCGTCCTCCAGGAGGCCTTCACCAACATCGCCCGCCACGCGGAGGCCCGCAACGTGCGGTTCGGGGTCCGCCGCACCCGGGGTGGCATGGTGGTGCGCATCGCCGACGACGGGGTGGGCTTCGACCCCCGGGCCGTGGCGGCGAAGGCCCCGGGGCGCCGCGGCCTGGGGCTGACCGCCATGAGGGAACGGGTCCGGGTCCTGGGCGGCCGCCTGACGGTCGGCGGGGGCCCGGGGTGCGGCACCCTGCTCACCCTCACCCTGCCGGTGAGCGACGAGGGATGAGATGAAACCCCGCCGCGTCATCCTGGCCGACGATCACGCCATGCTGCGGCAGGGCATCCGGAAAATCCTCGAGGAGGTCCCCGGTCTCGAGGTCTGCGGGGAGGCCGCGGACGGGTTCGAACTCCTGGAACTGCTCAAGCGAACCCTTCCCGACCTGGTCGTCCTCGACGTCGCGATGCCCCGGATCCGGGGGATCGAGGCCGCCCGGGAGATCCGCAGCCTCTACCCGGACGTCAGGGTCATCATCCTGAGCATGCACCGGTCGAAGGAGTACCTCTACCACGCCCTGGGGGCCGGGGCGCGGGGGTACGTCCTCAAGGAGGATTCGGACCGGGAACTTCTCGACGCCATCGAGACGGTGGGCCGGGGGGAGGTCTACGTTTCCCCCCGGCTCGCCCTGGAGGCGGCGGAGGCGCTCTCCACCCTCCGGCAGCGGGGGATCGAGGCCGCCCGCGCCGAGGTCCTGACCTGCCGAGAGCGGGAGGTCCTCAAGCTCGTCGCCGAGGGAAAAACCAACAAGGAGATCGCCGACCTCCTCCGGATCAGCGTGCGCACCGTCCACCGCCACCGGGAGAACATCGCCGCGAAGCTCCAGATCCACAACGTGGCGGACCTGGTCCGCTACTCCATCCGGAAAGGCTACGTCGACGTCGGCGCCCGCTGACCCTGGCGTGCATCGGCTCTTAAAGTACCATCGCCCTCCGGGCGATGGCTCAACCAAACACATAACAACACATTCCCGTTTGCTTCCCGGGTGTTGCGAGTCCGTCCTGCTGCCGACCCCGCACAAGTATCCCCGCCCCCCGGGCGATGGCTCACCCCAGGCCCTGCAGACACGAACCCGTTCGTTTTCCGGGTATTGCGGTGGCGTCCGGGTTTACCGGGCCAGGGCCCGGCTGTGGCGGTGAATCCCCGGCGACGGCCGCCGAGGCCGCTTCGTTGCCGCCTCGGGCCACAGGGTCTCGGCGTGACGGCCCGTGAGGGCGATGCGGGGCGCCGAGGGGTTGAGCATCCCCCGGCGGTTCTGGAAGACCTGGACCCCGAAGGGATGGACGACGCCCAGCCCCCGGGTGTCGACGGTCAGGTGCGGGTGGCCCGGCGCGGTGTCCTGCAGGAAGTTGACGAGTTCGCAGGCGGAGGAACCGTCGAAGTCCCCCGCCAGGGAGACACAAACCTCCCCATGGTCCTGCCGGGCCAGGATGCGGAAGTTGGCAGCCATTCGAATCCCCTCCCCCCCTTTTCGGGAAACCCGCGGAACGGCCTTCCGGGCCGTCCACGGCCTCTCTTAACCCCGCCTCTCACGGGCGACATCGGGGCGGTTCCTCGGTCCGCCCCCGTTCACGGCAGGCCCCGGCCCCTCAGGAGTGACCGGCCCGGGCCTCGCGTTCTCTCCGGCAATCCCCGGACCATAGGCACCGCGTCTCGTGGCAGTGATCCACGCGCTCGGTCCCGTAGCAAGGGATGTTTTGCTCCGTGGTCTGGATGGTGCGGATCAACTCGCCCTTCTTCATCCCCTGGGGTCGGATTCCGAACCCCTGGGCGATTTTCTTGATCTCCTCCAGTCTCATGCGGCCTCCATTTCGGACCGTCCCCGCTCGCCCGGCCTCAATTCCCCACGGCGTCTCCGGGGGGGACCGGGCGAGAGGGCACCCCTCCTCGACGTCCTGTTCACCCCCATGATGCTCCCGGGGCAAGCCCGGATCAATCCGCACAAGTACCCATTTCCGGGCGCCGCCGCGCTTCACGGACCCCCGGCCAACCGACGGTCGCCCGGGCCAAAGGCCACCCGGGAAAATCACCCTCCGGAAAGTACCATCCGGAAAAGTACCATTCGGCGCAGCCAGGGCAAACCGTTCGACGCAGCCCTTTTCCTCCCGCCGGCCGGCGACGACAATTTCGTTTCCTCGCTGAAAACCGCTCTTGACACCCGGGGACGATTAGTGTAAAAGGCTCAGTTCGAACCATCGCGTGCCGGTGTAGCTCAGATGGTTAGAGCACGCGGCTCATATCCGCGGCGTCCGGGGTTCAATTCCCTGCACCGGCACCAGTACCCTGTCCGGCAACGGACGATAGAAAACGGAAGGCCTTGAGAAATCAAGGCCTTCCGTTTTTTCACCCGTCCGGGAAAGATCGGGGGGAACCTTTGACATCCGGTATTGTCTACGGTATTATTCACGGTATCGTACCCCTGTCGAGAATACGATACCGCAAAAAGAGGTGTAAATATCGTATGCCAAAAACAAAACGCGAAGTGCTTACAGAGCTCAGGATCCGCGCAATTAAACCCGGGACAAAACCGATCAAGGTGACGGACGGCCAGGGGCTCTACCTGCTGGTGACGCCGAACGGGAGCAAGCTCTGGAGGATGGGGTTCGTCTTTGCCGGGCGGAACAAGTCGCTCTCCTTCGGGGAGTACCCCCTCATCAGCCTCAAGGAGGCCCGCAACAAGCGGGACGAGGCCCGCCGGCTCCTCAAGGAGGGCCACGACCCGGCCGCGATGAAACAGGCCAAGAAAGCCGCCCGGGTGGCGGATGAGAACACCTTCGAGGTGATCGCCCGGGAGTGGCACCTCCGGAACTCCGGGATCTGGACCCCCCTCCACTGCAGCCGGATCATCCGGTGGCTGGAGAAGGACGTCTTCCCGTACATCGGGGACCGCGCCATCAAGGATCTGAACGCCCCGGACGTCCTCACCGTCTGCCGCCGGATCGAGAAACGCACGGTCTACACCGCCCACCGCCTGCTCCAGATCATCGGGGCCGTCTTCCGGTACGCCGTCGCGACGGGGCGGGCGGTCAGCGACCCCTCGGGGGCGCTGAAGGGGGCGCTCGCCCCTCACCGGGAGAAAAACCACGCCACCCTGGTCGACCCGAAGGCGATCGGGGAGCTCCTCCGGGCCATGGACGGCTACCACGGCGACCCCGTGACGCGCGCGGCCCTCCGGTTGACCCCCCTGGTGATGCTCCGGCCGGGGGAACTCCGTCACCTGGAGTGGGGCGAGATCGACCTGGATGCCCCCGAAATCCGGATCCCTGCGGGGAAAATGAAGATGCGGTCCCTGCACGTCGTCCCCCTGTCCCGCCAGGCCGTGGCCGTGCTGCGCGAGGTCCAGTGCCTGACGGGGGAAGCGAAGCACGTTTTCCCGAGCGCCCGGAAGGACGGGCGGCCGATGTCGGAGAACACCGTCCGCTCCGCCCTGATCCGCCTGGGGTACACGGGCGAGGAGCAGACCGCCCACGGCTTCCGGGCCATGGCCTCCACCATTCTGAACGAGCAGGGGTTCCACCGCCGGTTTTCTCCGGTTGCACCAGATCATCGGCGCCCCGAAATGGCAAAAACGTCATTCGCCCCGCCCGGAGAACCGGGGCATCGGATGGCGGAGTAGATGAAGAGTGCCTGTCTGTGGGTTGAACAGGGCCAGGTCGTGTTTCTCCGCCAGTGTGCGTACGAGGTTCTCCACGTAGTCGGCCTTCGACCAGACCGCGCACAGGAGGATGTGCTTGTCCGAGCGATCGAAGGCGATGCTCCAGGGGCAGAGGTCGGTATTGTCGATCTCCTCCTCCGGAACGTCGTCGATCTCCGGATGCTGCGCGGTCAGTTCCCGGTAGAAGGTCTCGATCCCGCGGCTCGCCGGGAGATCATCGTACACGCCCGACGGATCGTCGCAAAGCCGGGCGTAGAGTTCACCGGCCTCGGCAGGCGAGGCGACTGCATTTTTTGACCAAACCGCCAGATCAAAGCTCATCGTGCCTTGTCTCCTATCCATGGTGTTATCGGTTTGCCAAAGCCGCGAGATCCAACTCGGTGAAGGGGCGCGCCCCCGCTTCGAGTAATCCGCCATTGTGTTCGTTGACGAAGGTGAAGACCGGCTGCCGCCGCGCCAGGGCGGCATGAACGGTAGTCCAGGCCTTTCCGCCGGGAGAGGCGTGGGGGACCCACAGCGCCTCGGCAAGGGCCGCCACCCGGTGGTTCCGCTGCACCGCCCGGGCGGTCGTCGTTCGCCGGATATTCTCCGCGAAGGGCGAGAGGACCAGCAGCCGCCCCTCCCGCAGCACCTGCCGCGGGACCGGGCCGAGGCGCATGCCGGCCAGCCCCCGGGCCGGGCAGAGGACCACCGGCTGGGGGCCCCGGAGGAGGATGTCCAGGCACTCCTTTTCCATCGGCGAGTGGAAACCTCCGATCACCGCCACACCCGCGTCCCGCAGCGCCCGGGCGGCGTCGAAGGTCCGGAGGACGATGCCGCCGGGGCACCGGACCGAGCAGACCAACCCCAGGAGCGGCTGGCGGAGGACCCCGGTTTCGCCCAGGAAGAAAAGGCCGTCGGGGGCCCCCTCGCCCGACCGGTCCCGCAGGGCGGCCGGGAACTCGGGGTCTTCGCGCCGGATGCGGCCGATCATGTACCGTCACCGAGTTCCCGGCGCTTATCTTCCAGGAAGCGCAGAAGCTCATCCCGACTCGGCAACTCCATCTGGTATTTCGAGACGAAGAGCCGGTTGTCGATGGCCGCCAGGGCGTATTCGACCAGGGCGTGGTCCTTCTTGGTGCAGAGCAGCAGGCCGACGGGCGGGTTGTCGCCCTCGGACATCATGTGCTTCCGGTACCAGGTCACGTAGGTGTTGAGCTGACCGATGTCCTCGTGGCGGAACCGGTCCACCTTGAGGTCGATGAGCACGTGGCACTTGAGGACGCGGTGGTAGAACACCAGGTCCACGAAACCGCGGGTGTGGCCGATGACGATGCTCTTCTGCTGCGCTTCCAGGCAGAAGCCGTGCCCCAGCTCCAGCAGGAAGTCCCGCAGGTTCGCCACCAGGGCCGCTTCCAGGTCGGATTCCTCCACCGCATCCTTCGCCTTCAGCCCGAGGAACTCGAAAACATATGGGTCCCGGATGGCCAGCCCCGGTTCCGCCGTCTCCGCGCCGGCCCTGACCATCGCCGCCAGCTTCTCCTTGTCCGTCGACAGTCCCGAGCGCTCGAAATACAGTGTGGCGATCTGCCGCCTGAGCTGCCGCACCGACCAGTTGCCCCTGAGGCACTCGATCTCGTAGAAGGCTCGCTTGAGCGGGTCGTCGATGGCGATCAGCTCCGCGAAGTGGCTGAAGGAAAGCGCAGTGAGTAGTTTCTCCGGTGGCACCCCCGATTCGGCAGACGACGACTCCCGAATTCCTGCCGGGACCTTCACGGCGAGGCCCGCGGAGTTTGCTGGAGCGCATTTGGCGGACAGCGTCCGCCAAATTGGGGTCGGCAACAGGGCATGAAGGGAATCGGCAGACGGCGTCTGCCGGATCATGGGATACACCGCATAGAACTGGCGGCATTGCCGAAGGGTACGCACTGCCAGATCGTTGATGCCATTGTTTTTCAATCTCTCGGCAAGCTTGTCCATCAAGGCATCGCCGTAGGTTGCCCGGTCGGCCCCGTTCTGCTCGTATTCCCGGATATACGCGCCGATGAGCCAGTTGCGCAAGGTCAGGTTGACATTGACCGTCCGGCTGGCCTGCGTCGCGCAGTGCTCGTGCGCCCGCCGGATCGCATCCACGAGGACCCCGAAGTCGAGCCGTTCGTCCCTCGATTCTCCGGTTTCCCGCCTGTTCAGTGTCGAGCTCCTTTTCCTGACCATGCTTCAGCCTCCTCCTTCCCAAGAACAGCACCTTTGTTCCAGGGCAGGCAAATCAATCTACCGCTGAGTGCCTTGCGGGGATGGTTGTGGGCCCAGGAATTTACCGAGTTTGTCCTGCAACCATCCTCGCCGGGCCTCGACGGTCTGGCATTCCCAGACCACCAGGACTTTCCAGCCGTCTTTTTTCAGGGCTGTCCGGTTCCTCCGGTCCCTGGAAACGTTGGCCCCCAGCTTTTTCTGCCAGAATTCATTGTTGGTTTTCGGATTGGCCCTGCCGTTCCTGCACTGATGGCGATGCCAGAAGCATCCGTGCACAAAGATAACCTTCCGGGTTTTACGGAATACCAGATCCGGCTTCCCGGGAAGCCGCGGGTCGTGAAGACGGTATCCGAACCCCAGATGGTAGACGAGTTTTCTTACGAACAGTTCCGGTCGGGTGTCCTTTCCCTTTATCCCGGCTTAGCCGAAACAAAAATAGTAAGTTGACAACCGGGCCTGCCAAGCAGTATACCTCAGCCAAGTGTTAACTGGGCCCTCTGGAGAGTGGTTCATGATCGAAGCACCACAGGAAAGGAAAATACAAATCACACTTTCTGAAGATCTTCATCGTCGGCTCCGGGTTCGCTGCGTCGAAATAGACTCGAACATGCAGGAATACGCCATCCAACTTCTCGAACGCGAACTCATGGGTGAAGACGCGAGACCTCCTGATGGCTCGTCCCCATGTCGTCGAGGGAAAGGAGGCACCCTTGGTTATACTCGGCGACTTATATAATTGCGCATAATCTCCTGAGATTAGCACTACCATCTCGCCAGGATTCGAACAGATCCTCGACGGTCTCCTCAATCGATTTCAGCGTATGAAAATACCTATTATG
>JAGNHB010000062.1:1090-33797 GCA_018001935.1 Acidobacteriota bacterium | reverse complement strand
ACGGGGAGCCAGCATTTCACCCGCTGATCTCAGCGGTTCTTTTTCGACGCCGGACCCCGCGGGCTGACCCTCGCGGGGTCCGAGCGTTTTTCCCCCTGCCTGCACCGTCCGGTCCCTTCCAACCGTCGACGACGGGAAGGTGAGGCATTGCAGAACCCGGCCGAACACCGTATAATGAGAGCCGGATGCATTCCGATCGGCCGGTTCCCGAGGTCTCCGAGAATGGACGAGAAGGCGAGGAAGTCACCCTGGGCAGGGTTGGCGGCCTTCGATGCCGCCGAAAGGCTCGAGTTCCTGGAGCGGGTCCTGGATGTCGTCCCGGACGTGATCGGGGTCCAGGATCGGGATCGCCGCATTCTCCTGTACAACGCCGCGGGTTACGATTTTCTGGGGATCACCCCCGACGAGGCCGCGGGGCGGTGCTGCTTCGAACTGATCGGCCGGGATTGCCCCTGCACCGAGTGCGCCACGTCACGGTGCTTTCTCTCGAAAAAAACGGAGAAAATCGAGAAGTTCCTCCCGGAGCGCGAGCTGTGGCTGGAGTGCAAATCCTACCCCATCCTCGGGAACGACGGCGAGATCCGCTACGTGGTGGAGCATCTCGCCGACATCACCGAGCGAAAACGGGCGGAGGCTGAACTCCGGGAGGGAAAGGCGACCCTGCAGAGCATCTTCCGCGCCGCCCCGGTCGGGATCGGGTTGGTTTCGAACCGGTTGCTGCTGCAGGTGAACGACCGGGTCTGCGCGATGACCGGGTACGACCGGGAGGAGATGCTCGGGCGGGACGCCCGTTTCCTTTACCCTTCCGATGAGGAGTACGCGTTCGTCGGGCGGGAGAAGTACGCCCAGATCGCCGCATGCGGCACGGGGACCGTCCGGACGCAGTGGCGGCGGAAGGACGGCGCCATCATCCACGTTCTGCTCAGCTCGTCCCCCCTGGACCCCGACGACCTGTCGGCGGGGGTCACCTTCACCGCCCTGGACATCACCGACCGGGTGCGCGGGGAGGAGGAGCATGCCCGGCTGGAGGCCCAGCTACGCCACGCTCAGAAGATGGAAGCCGTGGGCCGGTTGGCGGGAGGGGTGGCCCACGATTTCAACAACATGCTGGCGGTCATTGTGGGAAACGCGGAATTGGCCCTCGCCCGGCTGGAACCCTCCGATCCCCTGGCCGCGGAGCTTCGGGAGATCAAGACAGCCGGGGACCGTTCCGCGGAGCTGACCCGGCAGCTCCTGGCCTTCGCCCGGCGGCAGGCCATCACCCCCCGCCGGCTGGACCTCAACACCACCATCGAAAGCATGCTCAAGATGCTCCGTCGGTTGATCGGGGAGGACATCGATCTGGCGTGGCGCCCGGGGACCGACCTCTGGCCGGTCAGGATGGACCCCGCCCAGATCGACCAGGTCCTCGCCAACCTGGCGGTGAACGCCCGGGACGCCATCTCCGGCGTGGGGAGGCTGACCATCGAAACGGGCAACCGCGACTACGGCGAGGCTTTCTGCCGGGACAACCCCGGGTCCCCCCCCGGTGAATGGGTGATGCTGAGCTTTCGGGATGATGGGTGCGGGATGGACCCCGAGACCATCGGACACCTTTTCGAACCTTTCTTCACCACGAAGAAGGCGGGGAAGGGGACCGGGCTGGGCCTCGCCACCGTGTACGGGATCGTCCAGCAGAACGGCGGCTTCATCAGCGTCACCAGCGAGCCGGGGCAGGGAAGCGACTTCCGCATTCTCCTTCCCCGTTCCAGGGAGAGCGACGGGGTGCCCGACGCGGGGCCCGCCCCCCCCAATGCCGAAGGGGGAACGGAAACCGTGCTGCTGGTCGAGGATGAGCCCTCTCTGCTCAACCTGTGCCGGAACCTGATGACAAAGCTCGGTTACACCGTCCTCGGCGCCGGCGGGCCGGGAGAAGCCATCCGGCTCGCGGGGGAACATCCCGGTCCCATCCACCTGCTGATGACCGACGTGGTCATGCCGGGGATGGACGGCCACGCACTCCACGAACGTCTCCGGGAGGAACGGCCGGGCCTTCGCTGCCTCTACATGTCCGGTTATACGGCGGACATCATCACCCTCCACGGGGTGCTGGGCGAGGGGGTGTACTTCCTTCAGAAACCTTTCACCCGGCAAGCGCTTGCCGACAAACTCCGGACCGTCCTGGGACCGGGTTGACACGGGAGCCGTTTCATGCCGGGGCACCCGTCCCGGCCTGTGTCCGCCAGTTCCGGAAGCGTCGCCGAACGTCGGGCCAGACGAGGGTCCCCACGATCCCCAGCGCCAGGAGCAGAGACCCGGGGCCGATCATCCAGCCGATCCTGCCGTAGGGGGTCCGGTCGCGCCGGGGCTCCACCAACCCGAACACCAGGCCCGCCTCGAAGTTGTGGATCCGGCCGTGGTCGCGCCCGCAGGGGTCGAGGATCTGGGAAACCCCGGAACTGGTGGCGCGGAGCATCCACCGCCCGTTCTCCACGGCCCGGAGAGCGGCCAGGGCGGCGTGTTGGTCGTGCTGGCGGGCGGTCCACCAGCCGGCGTCGAAGGTGGGTACCACCAGGATCTCGGCCCCATTGCGGACCAGCGTTCGGCTGACCGAAGGAAAGTCGGCGTCGTAGCAGATGGCGATGCCGATACGCCCGGCTTCCGTGGGGAAGGCGGGGAAACGGGTCCCGGGCGTCCCGTCCCGGAAGAAGGGGACGGGGTTGGCCTTGTGGTAGGCCCCCAGCCGGCGGCCGTCCGGGCCGAAAACGAGCGCGGCGTTGAAGAAGGCCGGCTCGGGTTCTCCCGGGATGCTCTCCTTGCAACCGGCCACCAGGGTGCAGCGTGAAGCCGCGGCGAGGCGGGAAAGTTCCGTGAACGCCGGCGTTCCCGGGTCGGCGTATTCGAAGGTGGCGTACTCGGGCCACACGGCGAGACGGGTCCCCTCGGGCATTCGACGGTGAATCTCCGCGGCGATCCGGATGGAGCAGGCTTCGCTCTGGACCAGCACCGCCGGGACGGTCCCCCGTCCCGGGACGGAGAGACGTTCCACGCCGGCCAGGTGCAGCACCGAAACCACGCCGGCGGCCAGGGCGACGGGGAGGCCTCGCCAGACGGGACGCCGCCGTGCGACGGCCGCCCAGGCGAAGGCTGCGTTCACGGCCACCACCTTGAGCGGGGGAAAACCGGTGGACGTGAGGAGCCCGGACGCGAGCGAGACGGCCACGATCAGGGTTGTGCCCGTCCGGGACCCTGCGGCGGTGTTCAGGCGGTCGGTCATTCAAACCACCTCTGATCTAAGGGTGCACGAGGATCCAGCGGAACGCCGGCGGTTTGATGTACCGGTCCCGGACGCGGCGGACGTCGGCCGGGGTGACGCTCTTCCAGCCGTCGGGACGCCCCCGGTAGGCGCACGGCGGGGCCCCGCGGTACAGGTCCAGGCCCATGTAGAACGCCCGGTTCAGCGACAGGAGGCAGCGCATCAGGAAGCGCCCCCGGGCCTTGTTGACGGCGGTGGCGACCTCCCGGTCCGTGAGCGCCTCCCGTCCGAAGGCCTCCAGGACTTCCCGGATCCCCGCCCGCGCGGTCTCCACGTTCTCGGGGCGCGTCCCCATGCTCACCGTCAGGGACGCTAGCCGGCCCCCGTCGAGGCCCTCGAGGCCGGCGCCCAGGGAGTAGGCCAGCCCGCGCTTCTCCCGGAGTTCAAAGGAGACCCGCTCGGACAGCAACGCCACGGCGATCTCGAGGGCGGGCAGGTCGGCGCTCTCCACGGGGAAGACGTCCCCCGCCAGGATGTACCCCTGCCGGGAGGCCAGGGTCACGGACCGGACCTTGTCCTCGCCGGCCGCTGCCGGGGGCGGCAACGGGGCCCGCGGGGCGGGGACGGCCCCGGCCGCGGCCCGGGGTGCGGCGAACGCCGACGCCAGCTGACGGAGAACCACCCGGGGGGGAGCGGCGGTCTGGACGGTCAGGACCAGGTTGCCGGGGCGGAAGTGGGCCCCGAACCAGTCCTTGAACTCGGTCACCGTCAGGCCCTCCAGGGAGTCCGCCGTGCCGTAGACGGGGCGCGACTTCCACGACCCGGGAAAAACGGCCTCCCACCAGGCCCGCTCGGCGACGGCCCGGGGGCCCTTCTCCCGGCGGGCGCGCACCTCGGCCTGCGCGGCCCGGGCCGCCGCCAGGGTGGCGTCGGTGACGACCGGTTTCGCGAGGAGTTCGGCCAGGAGCCTCAGCCCCTCGTCGCGGAAGCGGTCCAACACCTGGAAGCGGAGGTAGGAGAATTCCTCGACGGTGTAGTAGTCGTCGAAGGGGATTGCGGGGTCGTCCACGGCCTTGAGGTCGGCGCCGATGGCGTCCAGGCGCGACAGGAGCGCCTGGCGGGCCGGGTCGTCCCCCGCCTGGAGGAGCACCCGGTGGGCCAGGTCGGCGATGCCCGCGCGCCCCTGCGGTTCCCCCGCGGCCCGGTTTTTCACCAGGACGTGGACGGCGAGGAGACGGGATCCGGGGACCCGCTCCACGGCCGCCTCCAGGCCGCCGGGGAGGAGGCGGCGCTCGCAGGCGGGCGCCGGGGAAGCCGCCCGGGCGATGCCGGCGGCCAGGAGGAGGGCCAGGCTGACAAGTCTGACAAGTCTGACAAGTCTGACAGGTCCGACAGGTCCGACAGGTCCGACGGCGGGCTCGGGGCGATGGCGCTCCGTGAGGTTCTGGTGCCTTCTCATCACTTCCCTCCCATGGCCCGGGGCATCCCGGCGGGGGGCGCGGGGCGGGCCGGGGACGCCGCGGCCGCCGCCTCCAGGATCGCCACCCGGAGTTTCCCCGGGTGAAGGATCCGCTCCGCCTGCGCCCGGACACCGGCGGCGGTGACGGACCGGAACCGCTCCACCAGGCGCGGCCCGACGAATCCGGCCGCCTGGTCCGCCGGCAGGTCGGCGAGAAGGCCGCCCTTGAGCATCCCGAAATAATGAATGTTCTCCTGGCCGAAGACTTCTTCCGCCTCCAGCCGGGTCAGGGCCCCCGCCAGGTCGGCGTCGGTGAAGTCGGTCCGGAGCGCCGCGATCTTTTCCCGAAGGGTCGCAACCTGGCCGGGTGTCAGCTTGCGCCCGGCCGGGACCTCGACGGCGAGCTGGCAGAGGGAGTAGTCGCGGTTGTCGAGGGCGCTGAGAGTGTATTCGCCGAGGCCCTCGGCCTTCAGCAGCGCCGCCAGGGGGGAGGTCCGGTCGTCGGCCAGCCGGCGCCGGGCGAGTTCGTGGGCGGGCCAGGCGGGATCCGCCGGGGAGGGGGCCGGGAAGGTCAGGAGCAGGCGGCCGGCCGGTGATTCCACGGGGAGGACCTTGACGGAAGGGTCCGTGAAGAGATCCACGGGCCGGGGCCCTTCCGGGAGCGGTCGGGCCGGGTATTTCCCCAGCCTCGCCTCGAGGTGGCGGAGCATCTCCGCCGGAGCGAAGTCGCCTACCACCAGCAGGGTCATGTTGTTGGGGACGTACTGCTCCCGGTAGTACGCCAGCAGGGCGTCCCGGGAGATGTCCCGGAGGGTGGCGGGTGTGCCCAGGATGGGGAGCGCGTAGGGCGTCCCGGCAAAGACGGCCTCGGCGGCGGCGCGCTCGAGGGCGAAGTCGGGGGAGGCCGAGTCCTTGGCCAGTTCCTCGAGGATGATGCCGCGTTCCTTCTCCACCTTGTCGGGGGGGAGGGTGGAGTGGAAGAGCATCTGCGCCTGGAGGTCCAGGGCCCTGGGGAAGAGGTCCCGCTCGGAGAGCATCACGTAGCAGGTGTAGTCGTCCCGGGTGAAGGCGTTGTGGTAGACCCCCAAAAAGTCCAGCTCCGCGTAGAGCTGCTTCTGGTCGAAGCGCTCCGTGCCGTTGAAGAGCAGGTGCTCCAGCATGTGGGAGAGCCCGCAGTTACCGGCGTTTTCGGCGCGCAGGCCGGTCTTGACCACGAAGAAGGTGGCCGTCAGGGGGTTGGCGTGGTTCTCCAGGAGGATGACCGGCAGCCCGTTGGCAAGCCGGTGGACGCCCGCCCGCCCCCCGTCCGGCGGGGTCGCGGCCGCCAGGGCAAAGCCGGCAGCCAGGATCAGGACCATCAGGCTTTTACGCATCGTCACCTCCCGGAATGTGACCTCGCTCCCTGGGCGATGGCTCAGGCCATGAAAGACACGAAATACACGAAAACGGGCCGGAAGGGAACCCTTTTCTGGCGGGCAGGGCGCCCGGCCGGCGCGCGGTCACGCGCAAGCCCATCATGAATCGGTGAGTTGGGATCCCGGCCGGGATAAACCGGAGCAAAACCACGGATGAACACGGATAGACACGGATAGACACGGAGAAAGCGAAGGCGGGGAATAAGCGCGGAATTGTTGTGACCACGGAATACACGGGAAAACCCCGACAGGCGCATGGGGGGCGTCCGGGTGTCGTTGACGAAAATGTTGGAGATTCCCGCCCGATCTTCGATTATCTTGTGGATATCCCGCCGGCCCTGTGCTATGGTGAGCGCTAACAGACAACAAGGGGCGCCCGACCGGCGCCCTGATTTTCAGGAGGTTCCCGATGTTTGACACCCGAGACCATCCGTCCCGACGGGTCCTCGCGGCGTTTGCCTGCCTGCTGGCGCTGATGCTCTGCTCGGCGCTGGCGGCGGCCACACCCGTGGAGGACCGCGTCAAGCTGCAGGTGTCGGACCCCGCCCTGGCCAAGCACATCCAGGCCAGGATGGGGGGCCGGCTCGTGGCCGACTACAACGCCTTCCAGGTCGTGGAGGTGGACGCGCGCTACGCGGACGACCTGGCCCGCCGGGACAAGGTCTCCCGCCGGGACGACGACGACTTCGTCAAGCTCAACACCGGCTGGGTCCACACCCGGTCCACCGAGGCCCGGCTCCAGATGGCCCGAACCCTCGGGAGCTTCACCGGCAAACGGCTGCACCTGGTGCAGTTCGCGGGGCCCGTGAAGTCCGCGTGGTACCGCGACCTGGAGCAGACCGGCGTGCAGGTGGTCACCTACATCCCCGAGAACGCCTACCTCGTCTACGGCGACTCCGCCGGGATCACCGCCCTGCAGGCCCTGGCCCGAACGGCCGCTTTCATCCAGTGGGAAGGGGCCTACGAGGACCGGTACAAGCTCCAGCCCACCCTGCTGGAACTCATCAACCCCTTCGACGGCAAGGAGTACGACCTGTCCGAGGTCGAAGGCTACGCGGTCCAGCTGGTCCGGGACCCCGAGGCCAACAACACGACGATGGGCGCCATCCTGAACCTGGCCCAGAGCCAGGTGGTGAAGGACAACGAGTTCCTGGGCTACCGCAACGTCCTCGTCCGGGGCCCCCTCGAGGCGGCCCAGACGCTGTCGACGCGCACGGACGTCGTCTCCATCCACCCCTGGTTCCGTCACAAGCTGATGGACGAGCGGCAGAACATCATCCTCACCAACCAGCTCACCGGGAACGCCCCCACCGCCCCGGGCTACTACGCCTGGCTGACGGGCAAGGGCTTCACCCAGGCCCAGTTCACGACCTCCAACTTCGTGGTGGACGTCACCGACAGCGGCATTGACAACGCCACCACGACCCCCAACCACTTCGGTCTCTACGTGGGCGGCAACACCACGGCCGCCAGCCGCGTGGCCTACCGCCGGACCGTCGGCACGGCCGGGGCCAGCGCCGGCAAAGGCTGCGACGGGCACGGCAACCTCAACTCCCACATCGTGGCCGGCTACATCCCCGAGAGCCTCACCGGATCGCCGCACCAGGACGCTTCCGGATACTACTACGGCCAGGGGGTGTGCCCCTTCGTGAAGGTCGGTTCCTCCACCATCTTCGACCCCGGCTACTCCAACCCGGACTTCGAGAACCTCCAGTCCCAGGCCTACAACGACGGCGCCCGCATCAGCACCAACTCGTGGGGCGCGGCCGTGGGCGGCGCCTACAACGCCGACAGCCAGGCCTATGACTACCTGGTCCGCGACGCCCAGCCGACGGGGTCCACCTACGAGGTGGCGGGGAACCAGCAGATGGTGATCTGCTTCTCCGCCGGCAACTCCGGCAGCTCCGCCAACACCATCGGCTCCCCGGGCACCGGCAAGAACATCTTCTGCATCGGCGCCACGGAGAACGTGCACCCCTTCGGCGGGGCAGACCAGTGCGGCACCACCGACGCCGAGGCCGACAGCGCCAACGACGTCGTCGGCTTCTCCAGCCGCGGCCCCTGCGACGACGGCCGCATCAAGCCCGACATCCAGGCCCCGGGCACCCACGTCAGCGGCGGCGTGTACCAGAACGTGCTGGCCCCTTGGCCGGTCACGGGCAACGGGACCGCCGGGACCTGCTACGACGCCACCGGCGTCTGCGGCGGCCCGGCCGCTTCGCCGAACTTCTGGCCCGCCGGCCAGCAGTGGACCACCGCCTCCTCCGGCACCAGCCACTCCTGCCCGGCCGTGGCGGGCGCCAGCGCCCTGCTGCGCCAGTACTTCATCAACAACACGTGGACCGTGCCTTCCCCGGCCATGAACAAGGCCTTCCTCATGAACTCCACCCGGTACATGACGGGGGTCAGCGCCAACGACACCCTCCCCTCCAACAACCAGGGGATGGGGATGGTGGACCTGAACATGGCTTTCGACGGCGTGGCCCGCATCCTCAAGGACCAGCTCCCGGCCGACCTGTTCACCGACTCGGGCCAGAGCCGGACCTTCACCGGGACCATCGCCGACCCGGCCAAGCCCTTCCGCGTGACCCTGGCCTGGACCGACGCCCCGGGGCCCACCTCGGGCAACGCCTACGTCAACAACCTGGACCTCACGGTCACCGTGGGCGGGAACACCTACAAGGGCAACGTGTTCACCGGCTCCGCCTCCGTCACCGGCGGCGCCGCCGACGCCAGGAACAACGTGGAGAGCGTGTTCATCCCGGCGGGAATAACGGGGAGCTTCGCCGCCACCGTCACCGGAGCCAACATCGCGGGCGACGGCGTCCCGGGCGATGCCGACACCACCGACCAGGACTTCGCCCTGGTGGTCTACAACGCCACCGAGATGAACACCCCCGTGATCGGGCTGAACAGCACGTCGCTGACCGCCGAGAGCTGTTCGCCGGCCAACACGGCCCCCGACCCGAATGAGACCGTCACCTACCAGTGCCAGTTCCAGAACGTCGGCTCCAGCGCCACCACCAACCTGAAGGTGAGCCTGAACGCCACCGGCGGCGTGACCAGCCCCAGCGGCGAGGTGACCCTCGGCGTCGTGGCGGCCGGCGCCACGGCCAACGCCAGCTTCACCTTCACGGTGAGCCCCAGCGCCACCTGCAACGGCAACATCACCCTCACCTTCACGGTGATGGACGGTGCAACCCTCATTGGGAACCCCACCCAGACGCTCTTTGTGGGGACCCTCATTACGCACAACTACTCCTCAGGCGGCCTGACGCTCCCCATCGACGCCACTCACACGACCGTCACGGCCCCCATCGTCATCACCGACGCGGGCGTGATTAAGAACCCGCGGGTCAAGGTCCGTATCAACCATGTCTACGACGGCGACCTCGAGATCAAGCTCATCGCACCCGACGCCACGACGGTGGTCCTGAGCGACAACCGGGGCAGCAGCGGCGACAACTTCGGCAGCGGCAACACGGACTGCACCGGGGTCTTCACGGTGTTCTCCGATTCCGCCACCACCGCGATCTCCGCCGGGAGCGCGCCCTTCGCCGGTTCGTACAAACCCGAAAGCGTCCTTTCCGCCCTCAACGGGAAGCCCCTGGCCGGGACCTGGACGCTGCAGATCACCGATACCTACCCCTCCTCCGATCACGGGACCCTCTACTGCTGGCAGCTGGAGTACGACTCGCCCGACTGCTGCGGCTGGGCGGGCGACCCGCTGATCATGGCCTCGGGTTCCAGCATCACGGCCGAAGGTTGTGCCCCCGGGAACGCTGCGGTGGACCCCGGTGAAACGGTCACCGTTTCCCTTGGCCTGAAAAACACCGGGAGCGGCGCCACGTCCAACCTGGTGGCCGACCTCCAGATGTCGGGCGGCGTTCAGTGCCCCAGCGCCCCGCAAGCCTACGGGGTGATCCCGAACGACGGCACCACCACGGTGTCCCGGTCTTTCTCCTTCACCGCCTCCTCAAGCTTGTCCTGCGGCAGCGTGGTCACCGCGACGCTGAACTGCGTCGACGGCCTGCGGGACCTGGGGACCGTGACCTACACCTTCACCCTCGGCTCGCTGATCACCTCGTCCACTTCCTTCTCCAACACCGCGGCCATCTCCATCCCCACCACGGTGGGGAATGCGTCGCCCTACCCCTCCGACATCACCGTCAGCGGGATGAGCGGCAACATCACCAAGGTGACAGCCACCCTCACCAACTTCTCCCACACCTACCCCAGCGACGTGCAGATCCTGCTGGTCAGCCCCGGCGGGCAGAAGTGCGCGCTCCTCGCCGGCACGGGCGGGGGCACGGACGTCGTGAACGCCGTCATCACCTTCGACCAGGCGGCGGCCTCCACCGTTCCAAGCACCATCGTGTCGGGCACGTACCGACCGACCGGGACCATTTCCTCCTCGTTCCCGGCCCCCGCACCCGGTATCCCCTACGCCACCAGCCTGGACACGTTCAACGGCTACAGCCCGAACGGCACCTGGTCACTCTACATACGCGACCTGTACAGCTCGGACGGCGGGAGCATCTCCGGCGGCTGGAGCCTGACCGTCACCGCGGGCGGCCGGACCTGCTGCGTGACCCCCTGCTTCACGGCCGATCACCCGGCGTCCACCGTGGACGTCAACGGCGACTTCACCTCCGACCTCCTGTGGCGTTCCACCGCCTCCGGTGACCTCGTCGCCTGGCTGATGGACGGCACGGGCGTGATCGGCAGCGCCTACGTCGGCGGCCTCGCGGACCCCAACTGGGAAGTGGCCGGCCTCGGCGACTTCAACGCCGACTCCTTCTTCGACATCTTCCTGCGCAACAGCTCCACCGGCGACCTGAGCATCTGGCTGCTCGACGCCTCCGGCTACGCCGGCAGCATCGACACCCTGGGCAGCGCCCCCACCGACTGGAAGGTGGTGGGCGTGGGCGACGTGGACCTTGACTGCCGCGCCGACATCTTCTGGCGCAACGACGCCGCCGGCCCGCTCACGGGCATGCTGTCCCTGTGGTTCGTGGACGCCTGCGGCTACCGGGCCAACTCCTACCTGGGCGGCATCGGCGACCTCAACTGGAAGGTCGAAGGGGTCGCCGACTTCAACGGCGACAAGGTCAAGGACATCCTGTGGCGCCACGCCGTCAGCGGCGTCATGTCCATCTGGTTCGTCAACACGGCCGGCAACTTCGCCTCCGACATGACCCCCGGGACGCTGGACCCCGTCTGGCAGATCGTGGGCCTGGGCGACCTCAACGCCGACCAGAAGGCCGACCTGTTCCTGGTCAACACCGCGACGGGCGACCTGATCGCGTGGCTCTTCAACGGCTCCGTGGTGACCGCGGCGCCCTACATCGCCACGCTGCCCTCGGGCGACTGGCAGATCGCGGGCACCGCCGACATCGACGGCAACGGCAAGAGCGACGTGCTCCTGCGCAACAGCGTCACCGGCGAGATCGCCGTCTGGTTCACCACCGAGGCCGGCCTCGTGGGCGGCATGCCCATGGGCCCGGTCAACCTGGCCTGGCAGACCCAGAACGACGTGATCTTCGCCGGCGGCATGTAGACCGTTCCCACCCCTTCCGGGGGCCCTGGCGGTCCCCGGAAGGTACAAAACCCCGAAAGGCGGACCCCCGGTCCGCCTTTTTTTTGGACTTCGCCTTGGACTTCCCACCGTTTCGCCAAACCCGAACCCAAGGTCTCGTCGCGCGGCGGCGCTTCACCCCGACCCGGGTAAACCAAAAGCAAACCACGGATGGACACGGATCATCCGGATCCTGCAGAATAAAAAATCAAACGGTCTCAAGCTCTCGCCAAGGCGCAAAGACTCCAAGCCTGACGCGGACGCAAAAAGTACCATCACCCTCCGGGTGATGGCTCAAACAAAGGTTTTACAGACACTTTCCCGTCCGTCTTCCGACTTTTTGCGAACCCGTCGAGCCTCGCAAAGCCGGAACCGCAAAAGGAAGATCCCTTCGCGAGGCTATGCCTCCGGACGTCTTTGCGGGAGCTTCAGGAGCACGGAACGCCCACCCCGGCAACGGGTGGGTGTCCTGGCCCTGAATCACGGGCGGGTGTCCTGAACCGGATTCATACCCGCCGCATCTTCACCCCGCCTAGGGGTGCCGGAGCCGTCCCTGCGCCCCGTCCGGGGCGCAAGTCCAAACCACCCGCGGCTTTCCCGGTGGGAGCACCGCCTCCGGCGGAGCACCCACCGGCTAATGTCCTCGGTCCCTCCGGGACCGCGGAGGTTGTCCGTGTGGTCGGAGTGGTTCGTGGTTCTTTTCCCTTTCGTGTATTCTGTGTATTTCGTGGTTCCTTCTCCGGTTTATCCGGGTTGGGTAAGAACGAAGCCGTTAAAGCGCTTACTTCGCTTCCACCCCGTCGCCCGGGGATTCGACCGTTGCCCGGCCCTCCTCCGCCGGTGCCGGTGCGCCAAGCTCCAGCTCCACCCGCGCCCGGAGCCCCTTCTCCTCGAAGGTCAGCCCGAAGTTCCCGAACCGGACCCCTCTGAGCGCCTCCGCGAGGGGCGGCCCGGGCCGGCGGTCCCCGGGGTGGCCGAACACGGTGGATTCCATGGTCCCGCAGGCTTCGTTCCAGCGGTAGGTCCCCCCGCCGGGGCACAGCAGCCGCACCCCCCACATCCGTTCGTGGACGGCCACCGGGTCCTCGCCGGGGAAGAGGCGTTTCCACTCGTTCAGGATGGGGAGGTTGTCCCAGGACAGGTTCCGGAGGTCCCGACGGTAGCTGTCCCCCAGGGCCGCGTCCACCAGGTCGAGGGCGCGGCCGTCCGCCTGGAGGCCGTAACTGCCGCCCAGCCAGGGGCGGGCGGGGGGCGGGACGGCTTCCCTCTTCTCCTTTCGTTCCTCGAGGGCGACCCGCTGGTCGATGCAGCGCTTGACCACGTCCTCGTTCAGGGTCAGCAGGAAGCTGTCGCGGGCGGCAAGATAGAAGAGGTTGAGTTCCGCGACTTCCCGAAAGTCCCGTCGCCCCTGCTCCGAGACGCCGATGTGGACGTAGGGGGTTTCCTTCCAGGTTCGCGGTTCCCAGACCGTCATCCCGGGGGCGGCCTGGTCGACGTAGGCGCGGAGCCCGGTCAGGAACACGACCAGCTTCATGGGGGAGGCGACTTCGGCGTAAAACCCGATGGGCAGGCGTTGGAAGTTCTTTTTGAGAAAGGCGTCCGCGTCGGGGGCGGCCTTCAGCTCCGCCCAGACCGGGTCATCGTCGAGAAAGACGGATACGCCCCGGCCCAGCCAGTTGAGCGGGTCCCCGAGGAGGTTGCCGGCCATTCCCCGGAAGAGGGTGAAGACCCGCCGCACCGGCTCGGACTCGGGATCGATGCCGACGGCCAGGTGGACCAGGGCGTCGTGAAGGCCGGCGCCGTCGGGGGCCAGGCAGCCCTTCTCCGTGAAACGGATCCAGTTGGCGTAGTCGGTGCCGAGGATCAGGGGCATCACCGTCAGGTCCACCCCCGTTTTCCGTGACTTGACCGTGAGGCGGACCGCGATGGGGTCGAAGAAGGCCCGCCAGTAGCCCTGGTAGCTGTCCCGCCAGCGCCCGTAGGCGTCGGCCTCCGCCTTGGTGACGGTTTTCACCGGGAGTTCCAGGATGGGGGTCATGAAGTTCAGGGTCCCGTAGGTGGAGGAGACGACCCGCCCGTTCCGGAGGGCGATCTCACCGAAAACCGACTCCGTCGCGGGGACGAGGACGCGGTCGGGGGCCTTGCCGGCGGCGGGCGTCGCGAGGTGCTCCGCCGTGCAGCCGGCCAGGACGGAGAGGGCGCGCACCCGGCGCGAGTCGGCGATGCGCCAGCGCGGGGAGCACCACCGGCGGATGGCGGCGTCGGTGAGGAGGAGAAAGGCGTCCTCCTCCGGGGCGCCGCGGGGGTAGCGGGCTCGAAAGTACACGTACTCGGGGGACGACCGGAGGGCGGGGACCTGGCCGCCCGCGGTTTCCGCGAGGCGGCGGAGCAGGGCGGGGGAGTTGGCGACCACCACCGCCCCGTCCAGCACCGCCAGGTAGGAGCTGACCGACCGGTCGGGCGTCCGGAGACCGCTGTAGAGAACGCCTCCCACCTTCCCGTCATCCGCGGCCAGCCCTGGCTTCCCGGCGGTCAGCGCGGCCCGCTGGGTCCGCATCAGGGCCTCGAGGACCTTCGGTTGATCGGTCTCGAAGAGCACGGCCACGTCGGACCCCATCCGGAGGTAGGGGTCGGAGCCGGTCACCGCCGCGCTCCGGATCAGCAGGCGCCCCACCTTCCGGCCCAGCTCGGTGAGGGGCATGCAGAGCATCTCCTGGTACCGGGCTTTCACGCCGTAGTCCTCGGCGCGCGGGTCGAGGAGCTGGAGCACCGGCGTCCCCCGGCGGTCGGCTTCCTCCATGACCGCCTCCAGGGACTCGAAGCGGGGGAAGAACACGGCGTGCTGGTCCGCCGGGATCAACCGGGAGAGGGGGTCCAGTTCGGGTTGCAACCCCTCGGTGAGGGGCCCCCAGTCCATCTCCCGCACGGTGACCCCGGGGATGTCCCGAAGTTCGACGATTTCCTTTTTGCCGTCCTCCCCGCGGAGGAGAAGGCCGCGGTCCAGTTGCAGGTTCTCGGCCAGGGCCCGACCGCCGGTGAAAAGGGAGAAGGTGTCGGCGAGTTCGCCGGTCCCGGGGCGCGGGGGAGGCGCGGGCACGACGGCTCCCGGTCCGGGGATTTTCTTGCCGGCGGCCGCGCTCGACGCCTCCGCCTGCCGGCGGAACCAGGCGGCGCCGGGCAGCCCGCCCTCCGCCAGCCGCCGGTAGTGGGCGTGCCGGGCCACGAAGAAGCGCCGCCGGGCCTCGGTTGACGAGGGGGCGGCGGGGACGGTGAAGGGGTGCGCCGTCAGCCGGCCCTCGGGGTAATCCGGCCAGAGGAGCCGGCCGGAGAGGGGGGCCCCCTCGGGGGCCCGGATGAGGATTTCACCGGTGCGGAGGGCCTCGTCCAGGTCGGACCAGAAGAGCGGCCGGTCCTCGAAGGAGAAGAACGCCTCGCCGCCGCCGTCCAGGGTGACCAGGGGGCGCAGGCGGAAGAGGTCGCGCCAGTTCCGGGTGGGGACGTTCCCGGCGTCCTGCCGGGGAGGGGCCCCCTCGAACGCGAGCTCCTTCAGCGGAAGGACACGGAAGTGGTCCCCGGCCCAGGCCGGGAGGCCGAGGCCGAAAAGGACCCACGCCAGGCACGGGAGAATGCGCTTCATGGGACCTCCTAGCGGAACGGGGTGCATCATTCCCATCATAAACCGTTTTTCTCCCGGCCGAAACAGTTTTTGACCTTTCCGACTCGCGACGCCGTCGCCCCCCGCGCGTAAACGTCGCCCCTTTGCGTCCTCACCCCGTCAGGGGTGAAACATTTGTAGTAAAACGGGTTATTCAAACACCCCCCCGCGCGCCGCCGGGGGGAGATCGTGCCGCGGGGCGCCATCCCCGGCCGGCGGCGCGCGGGGGGAGAGAGCTTTATAGCCACCTTTTCTACAAATACTTCACCCCTGACGGGGTGAAGAGGTAGAGGCCACGATCCTGGCGCGACGAAGGTGGGACGCGGGAGGGACGAGAGCGAAACGCGGGAGGCGGGAGGGACGTAGGCGAGACGAGGGTGGGACAAAGGCAGGACACGGGCGGGAGGATGGCGGGATTAGGACGGGACGACGGCGGGAAGAAAGGCGCTTCACACGAACCCTTGGTCAAGGCCGGTTGGTGCGTGGGGCTCGTCCCCCGGGTCGTTCGTGCCCGTCTGACCCGGGCCGGCTCCGAACGATTCGCCGCGAAGTTCGGGCCCACGTCGAAGTTTCCCTCCAGGCGTTCAATCTGTATGGCCGTGCCCCGAACGCTCTGCACCAGAGAACCCCGCCAGTTCAATCTGTGTAGCCACAATGCGAACAAATTGCTCAAAGGAACCCCGCCAGGGGTTCAATGTGGGAGATCAGTCAAGGTGCCATTCGGCAACAATGTTCGCCCCGTTTCTGAAAGCAATCAGCACATAAAAAACGCATTACAGACATCTCCCGCTCCTTTTCCGGCTGATGGTATCCCCGCGGTGCTCACCGTGGTGTGGAAGGGGACAAGGCGGCCGACCGACGGGGTGGGGGCGCCCCACCGACTCCGGTGCAAACCGCACCCGGGTGCGCCGGGAATCCCGCCCGTTCGGCGCCGTCGGCCCCGCGATCCGTCCGGGGTGGTGTATAATCGATACATCACACCGAGGAGGAGGACGCGATGAACAGGTGGATTGGGGTGGCGCTCTTCACGGCCGCGGCCCTGGCGGCGGCACAGGCCCAGACGGAGTCGGCCCTGCAGGAGGCTTTCGAGGGAAAAAAGGTCATCGTCAAGCTGGACATGCCCGGTTCCAGCGACGGCATCGACGTGTCGGTCCTCCCGGGGGGGCGGGGACGGGTGGATTACGGCAGCTACGGGAGCCGGCTGAAACGTTTCGGTGCCGCCATCCAGGACGGCGACACCGCCACGGTCACCAAGGTGAAGGTCAAGGGGAAACACATCGAGTTCCAGTTGGACGGGGGGGGCTTCGGCACCTTCGGCGACGACGCCAACCCCTACGTCGGCTGGACGCCCTGCTCGAAATCGGGGCGGGAGACTGATCTGGAGAAGCGCCTGGACAGCGAGACCAACCCCTACAAGCGGGACCAGATCAAGTCGGAGCTCAACGATCTCCGCTGGCGGCGGGAGCGCGAGGACGACCGCCGCCGCGCCCAGGCCGACGAGGCGAGCCGGGAGAAGGCCGTCGAGATCCGGGAGAACCGCCTGCGCGGCGGCTCGCGCTTCAACCTCAACTTCGGCGGCAAGCCGGGCGAGTCGGACCTCACGGTGGAGACCGTCACGGGGGCCCTGTCGGAGTACGTGATCTTCCCGTGGCAGCAGCAAGGCGACCCGCGGGAGCGCCAGAACGCCGGCGACGGGCCCGTCGGGGAGGTGATCCGACCCAGCCGGGCCAGTGCCGACCTGGAGAAGGGGATGAGCCTGGAAGACGTCGAAGTCGTTCTCGGGACGCCGGTTTCGGAAAAAGACATCCCGGAAGGGAGCCTCAAGGTCCACCAGTGCGTCTACGAAACGGGAAAGGAGCGGATCACCGCCGACTTCATCGACGGGACGCTGATCCGGTACACGGTGGCGTCGAGATAGGCTGAAGGCTGACAGGCTGAAGGTTGATAGGCTGAAGGTTGATAGGCTGAAGGTTGACAGGCTGAAGGTAGATAGGCTGAAGGTAGATAGGCTGAAGGTAGATAGGCTGAAGGTTGATAGGCTGAAGGCGCTCTAGCGCCTGCTCGTGTGGCATGCCCCGCCAGCGCCGTTCGTTGCGTCGGCTCAGCCTGTCCCTTTGGTCCTTTTGGTCCTTTTGGTCCCTTTGTCCCTTTGTCCCTTCGCGCCTGTGATTCATATTCCTGAAGACGCGCGGGTTGCGTCAGGGCCGCGCCGCTCCGGCAGCCTGCGCGGCGCGATCAAAGCGGCGCTCCGGCAGCCTTCGCGCCGCACTCCACAAGGCAGTGCCCGCGGCGCTCCGGCAGCCTTCGCCGCGTACACACAAGGAGGGGAGACGATCGCGGGTTGCGGGCTGTCGTCGCCAGGGGGGCCGCCAATCCCGGCAGTGACCGTGTTCCCGCGCGACCGCGACCACGACTGCGATTGCGACTGCGATTGCGATTGCGACTGCGATGGTGATGGTGATGGTGGCTGCGATTGCGACCGCGATTGCGACCGCGATTGCGACCGCGATTGCGACCGCGATTGCGACCGCGATTGCGATACCGACCCCGATACCGATACCGACCCCGATACCGACCCCGATACCGACCCCGATGGGAACCCCTCCGGACCTACAGCCTAACAGCCTAACAGCCTTCAGCCTAACAACCTTCAGCCTAACAGCCTTCCTACGTGCTCAGGAACGGTTTCAGGCGCTTGGAGCGCGAGGGGTGACGCAGCTTGCGCAGCGCCTTCGCCTCGATCTGGCGGATGCGTTCGCGGGTGACGTTGAACTTCTTGCCCACTTCCTCGAGGGTGTGCTCGCTGCCGTCCCCCAGGCCGAAGCGCATCTTGATGACTTCCATCTCGCGCAGGGTCAGGGTCTTGAGCACCTGGAGGGTCTGCTCCTTGAGGTTGAGGTTGATGACCGCCTCCGCCGGGCTCATGACGGCGTTGTCCTCGATGAAGTCGCCCAGGTGGGAATCCTCCTCCTCGCCGATGGGCGTCTCGAGGGAGATGGGCTCCTGGGCGATCTTGAGGACCTTGCGCACCTTGGCCACGGGCATTCCCATGCGCTTGGCGATTTCCTCGGAGGTGGGCTCGCGCCCGAACTCCTGGACCAGGGCCCGGGACGTGCGGATGAGCTTGTTGATGGTCTCGATCATGTGGACGGGGATCCGGATGGTCCGGGCCTGGTCCGCGATGGCGCGGGTGATGGCCTGGCGGATCCACCACGTGGCGTAGGTGGAGAACTTGTAGCCCCGGCGGTACTCGAACTTGTCCACCGCCTTCATGAGGCCCATGTTGCCCTCCTGGATCAGGTCCAGGAACTGGAGGCCCCGGTTGGTGTACTTCTTCGCGATGGAGACCACCAGGCGGAGATTGGCCTCCACCAGCTTGCTCTTGGCCTCCCCCGCCATGATCTCGCCTTCCTGGATGGCCTGGAGGGTCTGCTGGATCTCTTCCTTCTTGGTGAAGTACTTGGCCTCGAGGGCCTGGCACTTCCCCTGGAGGTGCTTGATCTGGAGGCGGAACTGCTCCTTCTTCCCCCGGTCCTTCTCCACCGCCTGGCCCAGCTTGCACAGGGCGATCTCCCGGACCATCTCGTCGACGTGGTTCTTGACCACCCGGATGGCGTTCTTGAACTGGTCCTTCTGGGCCGCGGTGAAGTCCAGTTCCCGGATGATGCGGGCGATGGGGATCTTGTAGCGCGCGAGCTTCAGGGAGAAGAGCCGCCAGGAGCGGCTCCCGGGCTCCTCTTTCCGCATCTGCCGGAGGATCACGTTGGCCTGCCGTTCGAGACCGCCCACCTCCTCGATCCGCTTGAGGGTGGTGGTGTAGCGGTCGGCCAGGATGTCCTCCTCGGAGCACTCGTCGTCGTTGAGGTTGACGATGTCCTTGAGTTTGCCGGGGTTCTCCTGGAGCACGTCCTGCAGCCGCAGCATCTCGTGGACCACGATGGACGAGCGCGACAGCGCCTTGAGCACCATGCGCTGGCCCCGCTCGATGAGCTTCGCGATCTCCACCTCGCCTTCCCGCTTGAGCAGGGGGACGGTGCCCATTTCCCGGAGGTACATCCGGACCGGGTCGTTGGTCTTCTCGGCCGCGTCGGCGGCGGCGTCGGCGTCCTCCACCGAGGTGCTGTACCGCTTTTTGGCGGGGAAGAAGTCGTCCGACTCCATGCTCTTCTCGCTGTCCACGACCTCGATGCCGTTGGACCCGAACAGGTCGAACAGGTCGTCCAGGTCCTCGGCGGAGCTGAACTTCTCGGGCAGCATGTCGTTGACTTCCTCGTAGGACAGGTATCCCTTCTCCTTCCCCAGGGAAATCAGCTCCTTGACCTCGTCGAATTTGTCCTCCAGAGACAAGCCGGCCTCCTATGCGTGGGTTTTGATCTGCGCTTCCAGGTCGCGGCGCTCCTGGATGAGGGTCCGGCACCGCTCCCGGTCCCCCGCCGCCTCCGCGTCCCGGATGGCCGCCTGGATCTCCTGGCGCCGCTTTCCGAGCAGCCGGGCGGACAGGGCGCCCAGGCAGTTCCGGGCCTCGTCCTCCAGGACGACCGTGTCGCCCTTCGAGAGCACGCGGTGGACCAGGAGACGGTCCTCCTCCGTCAGGGAGGCCTCGAGCGCCGCCAGGTCCAGTTTGCCGTCGGCCGCGGCCAGTTCCGCGGCCCGCCGCAATATATTGGATGTGGTCAGTCCATCGAATGTGACAGTGAAACCTGAAAATACGTGGCCCGCCCGCTCGGGGCACGTGAAGAGAAAGTGCAGGAGTTCGCGCTCGGCGGGGAGGAGGTCGGGGGCGGACGACCGGACCATGCTCTCCACGTTGATCTTGCGAGTCCTCAGGAAGAGGTTGAACTGCCGGAACACCGCGGACTCGTCCAGCTCGAGCCGGCCCGCCAGGAGGCTGACGTGACGCGAGCGCTCCATGGGGGAGGGCACCCGGGCGATGAAGGGGAAGAGGTTCTCCAGCAGCCGGGCCTTCTGCTTGACGGTGGGCTCCGCGCCCATCCCCTCGCGGCCCCGCCGGTACACGAACTCCAGGAAGGGCAGCGCGTCGGCCACGAGCCGGTGGAACCCGTCGGCGCCCTGCTCCCGGACGAAGACGTCAGGGTCCTTGCCCTGGGGCAGCCGGACGACCGCGCACTCGAAATCGCCCTCCAGGAAGAGTTCCACGGAACGGTAGGCCGCGGTGACGCCGGCCGTGTCGGGGTCCAGGCAGATTTTCACGTTGCGGGTGTATCGTCCCAGCAGCTTGACCTGGTTGGTGGTCAGGCTGGTCCCCAGCGAGGCCACCACGTTGCGGACCCCGGCCTGCCAGGGGGAGATCAGGTCGAAGTAACCCTCCACCAGCACGGCCTCGTCCCGGTCGCGGATCTGCCGGCCCGCCAGGTTCAGGCCGAAGAGGTGGTCGCCCTTGCGGTAGACGGGCGTCTCCTGGGAGTTGAGGTACTTGGGCTCCCCCTCGCCCAGGATGCGGCCACCGAAGGCCACGATGCGCCCCTGGTGGTCGCGGATGGGGACGATCACCCGGTCGCGGAAGTAGTCGTAGAGGCGGTCGGTCCGCTCGGAGCGGCGCGCCACCCCGGCGTCCAGCAGGTGTTTTTCCGACATGCCGAGCCCGCGGAGGTAGCTGACCAGGTGGAAACCGTCCCCCGGTGCGTAGCCGATCCCGAAGGCCTCGATGGTGTCGCCCCCGATGCGCCGCCGTTCGAGGTACTCGCGGCCGGGCCCCCCGCGCTCCGACTCCAGGGATTGCCGGTAGAAGCGGGCCGCCTCCTCCATGACCGTGTAGAGGAACTTTCGCTCGTTGTAGGATTTCTCCTCGTCGGGGGACTCGCGGGGGACCTTGAGGTGGGCCCGCTCGGCCAGCTGGAGGACGGCGTCGGGGTAGGAGAGGTGCTCCAGTTCCATGTACAGCGTGATGACGTCCCCACCCTTGCCGCACCCGAAGCAGTGGAAGATCTGGAGCTGTTCGTTGAGGGAGAAGCTGGGGGTTTTCTCGCCGTGGAACGGGCAGAGCGCGAAGTAGTTCCTTCCCTTCCGGACCACCTTCATGTACTGTCCGGCCACCTCGACGATGTTCAGGGCGCTCTTGAGCTCCTGGATGAATGTTGACGGTATCTTCATCACGACCGCCGGCGAATACAAATTAGATATTCTACATCAGGCGGGGTGAAATTCAAAAGAAAATCTTAAGGGTCAGGCGCTGGCGGCCTCGAAGTGGGAGAACTGCATGGAGAAGACACCGCGGCCCTGGGTGAGGGTCCGGATGGCGCGGGCGTACCCGAACATGCTGGAGAGGGGTACGTGCGCGTCGATGGCGGAGATGCTGCCCCGCGGCGTGATGCCCTGGACCTGCCCGCCGCGGGCGCCGAGGTCGCCCACGACCCCGCCCAGGTACTCCTCCGGGACCACGCACTCCACCGCCATGACGGGCTCGAGGAGGGATGGGGAGGCCTGCTGGACGGCCTTGAACAGCGCGTGCATGGCGGCGGCCTTGAGGGCCACCTCGGTGGATTGGCCCTCGCGGGTCCCCACCTCCTGCACGGTGATCCGCAAATCCACGAGGGGGTAACCCATGATCACGCCCCCGAAACAGGCGTCCCGCAGGCCGGCTTCGACGGCGTCCCGGAACAGCGGGGGCATCCCGTCCAGCTGTTCGAAGCCCTCGAAGCGGTTCCCGGTCCCGCGGGGCAGGGGTTCCACCTGCAGGCGGACCTGGGCGTACTGGTCCTTGCCGGCCACCTCGTGTTCGAAGGTGCCCGTCCCCTCGGCGACGTCGCCCACCGTCTCGCGGTAGACCACCTGGGGGCGGCCCACCGAGACCTCCAGCTCGTACTCGGTCTTCAGCCGGTCCACGATCACCTCGAGGTGGAGTTCCCCCATCCCGGAGATGATGGTCTGGCCGGTGTCGGGGTCCTCCTTCACCGAGAAGGTGGGGTCCTCGTCGCTCATCTTGTGCAGGGTGGCCTGCATCTTGTCCAGGTCGGCGTTCCGGCGGGGTTCGACCGCCATGGAGATGACGGGCTCGCAGGCGTCGATACGTTCCAGGAGCAGGGGGTGATCCTCGTCGCACAGGGTCTCGCCGGTGGCAGCTGACTTGAGGCCCATGACGGCCACGATGTTCCCCGCACCGATTTTTTCCAGGCGGGTCCGCTTGTTGGCGTGCATGAGGAAGATCCTCGCCACGCGCTCCTTCTCGCGGCGCGCCGGGAGGTAGACCTCCTCGCCGACCGTCAATACCCCGGAGTAGACCCGGACGAAGCTCATGCGCCGGCCCTCTTCCATCATCACCTTGTAGACCAGGGCGGCCAGGGGCTCCTTGTCGTCGGGGTGGCGGACTTCCGCCTGGCCGGTGTCGGGGTGCCGCCCGGTGACCGGGGGCAGGTCGAGGGGCGAGGGGAGGTACCGGCAGACGGCGCCGAGCAGCGGCTGCACGCCCCGGTTGCGCAGGGCGGCGCCGCAGAGCACCGGGACGAGCCGGATGTCCAGGGTGCAGCGGCGAATCGCCCGGTTGAGTTCGGGGATTTCCGGGGTGACCCCCTCGAGGTACTTTTCCGCGATGCCGTCGTCCACGTTCGCCAGGGTCTCCACCAGGTGGTCGCGGTGCAGGCGGACCTCCTCTTCCATGGCCTCGGGGACGGGGCTTTCCAGGACCTCGGCCCCCAGGGACCCCTCGTCCCACCGGTAGGCCTTGTGGGTGACCAGGTCCACCACGCCGACGAAGGTGTCGCGCTCGAGAATGGGGATTTCCAGCGGGAGGGGCACGGCGCCCAGCTTCTTCCGGATCTGCTCCACCACGGCGAAGAAGTCGGCCCCGGGGCGGTCCATCTTGTTGACGAAGGCCAGGCGCGGCACCCGGTGCTTGTCGGCCTGGTGCCACACGGTCTCGGACTGCGGCTGCACGCCGCCCACGCCGCAGAAGACCACCACGGCGCCGTCCAGGACGCGGAGGGACCGCTCCACCTCGATGGAGAAGTCCACGTGGCCCGGGGTGTCGATCAGGTGGATGTCGTGGCCGTCCCACTCGAAGCTGGTGACGGCGGAGGTGATGGTGATGCCGCGCTGCTGCTCCTGGAGCATCCAGTCCATGGTGGCGGTCCCGTCGTGGACCTCCCCCATGCGGTGGATCTTGCCGGCGTAGTAGAGGACCCGCTCGGTGACGGTGGTCTTCCCCGCGTCAATGTGGGCGATGATGCCGATGTTCCGGGTTTTTTCGAGCTGGGCGCGCGTGCTCATGACTATCCCCCAAAGCCTTTAATCTACACCAAAAAGCCCCCGGTGTCACGCGCTAATCCAGCGTGTTCCCCGCTCCCCCCATCGGTATCGGTATCGGTATCGGTATCGGTATCGCTATCGCAGTCGGACAAGGGATTTAGGCTGTAGGGGTTTAGGCTTTAGGTCCGGAGAGGGTGCCCTCCGTCGGATCGGTCAAATCCGACCGATCGGTCCGATCCGGGGGTAACCATGGCGCACCGGGAAAAGCCTTGCGTCCTCGGGCGCCCCGTGGCAGGATCACGCTTCGACATCCCGTTCCTCGAGGCAGCCATGACCCGAACCTACGTGATCTTCCTCAAGCAAACCAGGCCTTTCACGCCGGAGGTGATCCGGCGCCACGTGGAGCACTTGCGGGGGCTGGAACGGGACGGCCGGCTCGCCCTCTGCGGCCCCTTCGCGGACGGCGGGGGCGGCATGGTGGCCGTCCGCGCGGGTTCCACCGAGGAGGCCGATCACCTCGCCCGCCAGGACCCCTTCGTCGCCGAGGGCTTCGAGACCTTCGAAGTCCGCGAACTCATCGAGGCCAACGCCGCCAACGGCTACCTTCTGGGGTGACCCGGTCCCGCAGGGAGCCGGTGAATAGCCCCGGGCGCCAATCCGGGGTGAGGGTGAGCCGGGGACGATCCCGGACCCCGCAGGGGTCCCACGACCGTGGCCGGCGACCCGGCCCGCCGGGAAGGGGCGTTACCCGACCACATACCGGACAGTTCACTTCCCCCTGATGGCCGCCAGCAGTTCCTCGGCGCGCTGCTTCAGCGCGGAATCGTGCTCGATCACCCATACGAGGTGGGTTCGGGCCTCGGGGAACCGGCCGGTCTCGGCCAGGCACGAGGCGAGGGTGTAGTGGGCCATGCCGTACTGCGGGTCCTCCTTCAGGGCGGTTTCCAGGAGGGCGATCGCCTCCGGCATCCGGCCCGGCGCGTTCGAGTACACGACGGCCAGGTTGTGGCAAACTCTCGGGTGACGGGGTGACAGACGGAGCAGACGCTTCGACCAGTCCACCACCAGATCGTCTCGGCCAGTTTGCTGAGCACAATCAATGGCAAGAGCCATCAACCGTGGAGAGTTCGGGTCGGAGTTCATGTACTCTGTGTACATCGAGACCGACTTTTCGTGATCCCCTGCCTTCTCGGCCAAGTCTGCCAGTCTGACCTGTTCCGGCAGATCGTCTGTTACGGATATTTCGACGTCGGCCAGTGAGGCGATCAACGGGTATGGCGGGAACATCCGTTTCTGCGTCGTCGAAACGGCGGCCTTGAACGTGAGTTGATCCCCTTCCGGATCGGAGAGCTTTTTCACGACATGGGAGAAGGGGAGCAGACATACCGAAGCTCCCGTGGTGACCATGTCCGGGAATGACTGAATCGGGTTCAGCGGGGGGTAGAGCTTCCAGACCGCTTTCCGGTGTTGCACGAGCCACTCCCCCCAGAAGGCGCCCATGGTGTAGTAAAGCAACGGTTCGTTGGGGATCCGGATCTTCTCCCTTTCTTTGAAATACTGTTCCGATTCCGTCTCCGACAGGTCCGGGCGAAGGGATTCCCCTTTGAAAAACGGCCTCAACCGCTCGTCGATGAGATGTCCGTCGATGAACCGGTCCAGCTGCTCCGCCTGGGGATTCTCGAGCGAGAGTTCCGCCTGGAAGACCTCCCGGGCCGCGGCGGCGAAGGCCGCGGCCGCCTTCTTCAGGGACTCCCGGTCCGTGGGGAAATTCCGGAGGGTCCGCTTCAGGCCGGTCCCGGCCTCCAGCCGCGCCAGAAACGGCAGCAGCTCCGGCGGGGTCCGGGGCATGAACTCCGCGTAGGGTTTGTAAAAAGCCTGGATCTCCTTCGATTCAGCCCGGACATAGGGTTTCGGCGGTGCGGCGACGGACGGCTTTTTCTGGACCAGGGCCAGGGAAATGGCGATGGCGGCCGCGAGGACGAGGATCACCAGGACGAGCGCGACCTTGGGCATGGATGCCCCTCCTATAAAAAAGATCTCTTCAGAATCAAATCAATGAAGATGACATTTCGCCCTTGCGCCCGGAACCCGTTCGTGTGGTTGGTGTGGTTCGTGGTTGAAATCCGCTCCGGACGGGTCCGCGGTTACAGCAGCGACGCGAAGATCCGGCGGCCGTCGTCGGAGCCGGTGAGGGCCTCCACGGCGCGCTCGGGGTGGGGCATGAGGCCCACCACGTTGCGGCCCGCGTTGCAGATCCCGGCGATGTGGTCCGCCGAGCCGTTGGGGTTGGACGCCGCTCCCACGGTCCCGTCGGCGTCGCAGTAGCGGAAGACCACCCGGTCTTCGGCCTTGAGCCGGGCCAGGGTCTCGTCGTCGGCAAAGTAGTTGCCGTCGTGGTGAGCGATGGGGACGGACAGGACCCGCCCGCTCTCGCAAGCCCGGGTGAAGGGCGTGTCGGTGGTCTCCACGCGGATGTGCTGGGGCCGGCAGATGAACTTGAGCCCCTTGTTGCGCAGCATGGCGCCCGGCAGGAGCCCGCTCTCCAGCAGGATCTGGAATCCGTTGCAGATGCCCAGCACCTTCCCGCCGCCCTCGGCGAAGCGCACCACCGACTTCATGATGGGGGAGAAGCGGGCGATGGCGCCCGTCCGGAGGTAGTCGCCGTAGGAGAAGCCCCCGGGGAGGATCACCACGTCGCACCCCTGCAGGTCCTCGTCCTTGTGCCAGAGGTAGACCGTGGGCTGCCCCAGGACGTGCTTGGCGGCGTGGTAGGCATCGTGGTCGCAGTTGGACCCCGGAAAAACGACGACCCCGAATTTCATCACCCCTCCAGTTCCACCCGGTAGTTCTCGATGACGCCGTTGGACAGCACGGTCTTCGCCAGTTCGTCCAGCAGGGCCCCGGCCCGTTCGCGGCTCATGCTGTCCGTCAGCCGGATCTCGAAGTACTTCCCCTGGCGCACGTCGAGCACCTCGGCGTGCCCCAGGCTCCTGATGGCCCCCTGGACCGCCTTGCCCTGGGGGTCCAGCACGCCGCTTTTCAAGGTCACGTACACTTTGGCCCGCATCAGACACCTTCCGTTTCCGTCCGCCTGGCGGACAGGGTAGTCTCGGGGGTCTCCCCCGGTTCCCGGGGCCCTCGCCCCGGCGGCCCCGGCCCTCACCCCACGGGGTTGAGGGCGCGGCCGGTGGTGAAAAACGCCACCGCGTTGTCCACCGCCATGTTCACGATGGCGCGCCGGGCCTTTTCCGTGGCGGACCCGATGTGGGGAAGCACCGTCACGTTGGGCAGCGCCAGGAGCTCCGGCGGGATGGCCGGCTCCTCCGCGTACACGTCGAGCCCCGCCGCCGCCAGTTTCCCGGACCGCAGGGCCCGCGCCAGCGCGGCCTCGTCCACCACCGGCCCCCGGGCGGTGTTGACGAGGATGGCCCCGGTCTTCATCCAGGCGAAGGCGGCATCGTCGAAGAGCTTGCGGGTCCTCGGCGTCAGGGGGCAGTGGAGCGTGACCACGTCGGACTCCGCCAGGAGGTCCTCGAACGTTGCCCGCCGCGCGTCGAAACCGAGCGGGCCGGCGTCCCCCTCCCCGGACCGGGTGTAGAGGATGCGCATCCCGAAGCCGGCGGCCCGCCGGGCCACGGCCCTCCCGATGCGGCCCATGCCGACGACGCCCAGGGTGGCGCCGCCGAGTTCGAGGCCCAGGAGCAGTTCCAGGTCCCATCCCCTGAAGCGCCCCTCGCGGGTGAAGCGGTCGGCCTCCACGATCCGGCGGGAACAGGCCAGGACCAGGGCCATGGCCAGGTCCGCGGTGGCCTCGGTGAGCACCCCGGGCGTGTTGGTCACGATGACGCCGCGATCCCGGGCGTACTCCCAGTCGATGTGGTTGTAGCCCACTCCCACGTTGGCGATCAGGCGCAGGCGGGGATGGGCTGCATCGATCCAGCGTCGGTCCACCGTGTCGTTGAGGAGGGTGACCAGGCCGTCGCAATCGCCGAGCCCCGCGGGGACCTCCGCCGGTCCCGCGAACGGCGGGGCGACGCGGACGTCCCACCCCGCCGGGAAACGGGACGCGCCGCCGAAGGGGAGCGGGTGGGCCAGCAGGATCACGGGAGTGTCACTCATCGTGCGGCACCTTCCAGGAACTCGATCTTGTCCACCACCCCCACCACGGCGCGGTTGAGGGGCGCCTTGTCCTTCCCGACGGCGTTCCAGGAGGACCACCCCTCCTCGATGACCAGCACGAGGTCGCCGACGCCGGCGTCCACCGAGTCCGCGGCGATGTAGGGGTCGCCGACGGGCTCGAGGTCCACCTCCAGGGGCTGGACGTAAAGAAGCTTGAGCCCCTCGTACTGAAGGTGCTTGTGGGTGGACTCGATGTTGCCGATGACGCGGGCCAGAATCACGGGGAAACTCCAGGCTGTAGCGATTTAGGCTGTAGGCTGTAGGTCCGGACGGCACGGCCTGGTTGCCGTTGACCTCGAACCCTTCGGAACGGGTCGGAACCGGTCCTGATATTTGGACGGGTCATCCGAGCTTACCCTCCAGCGCGTTTATCCGTCATTCCTTCATCTGCGTCCTTGTTGGTGTGGTTCGTGTCGTTCGTGGTGATTGTCCTGTTGCGATCAGGCGTCCGCGGAGGCGTCCGGCGCGCCCTGGAGCAGGGCGGCGTCGGCGAAGCCCAGCCGTTCCCGGACGATGGACTCGATCTTGTTGCCGATGTCCGGGTTGTCCTTCAGGAAGAGCTTGGAGTTCTCGCGCCCCTGGCCGAGCTTGGTCCCCTCGTAGGAGAACCAGGCCCCGCTCTTCTCCACCAGCTTCATGTTGACCGCCAGGTCCAGCATGTCGCCCTCGCGGGAGACCCCCTCGCCCCAGATGATGTCGAACTCGGTCATCTTGAAGGGAGGCGCGATCTTGTTCTTCACCACCTTGAGCTTGGTGCGGTTGCCGATGTCGTTGTCCCCCACCTTGACGCCGCCGATGCGCCGGACGTCGATCCGGATCGTGGCGTAGAACTTGAGGGCCCGACCGCCGGTGGTGGTCTCGGGGTTGCCGTAGGTGACCCCGATCTTGTCGCGGACCTGGTTGATGAAGATCAGGCTGGTCTTCGACTTGGACACGATGGCGGTGAGCTTGCGCAGGGCCTGGCTCATGAGGCGCGCCTGGAGGCCCATGGTGGGGTCGCCCATGTCGCCTTCCAGTTCCACCTTGGGCACCAGGGCGGCCACGGAATCCACCACCACGATGTCGATGGCGCCGCTGCGCACCAGGACCTCGGCGATCTCCAGGGCCTGCTCGCCGGAGTCGGGCTGGCTGACCAGCAGTTCGTCGGTGATCACGCCCAGTTTCTTGGCGTAGATGGGGTCGAGAGCGTGCTCGGCGTCGATGAAGGCCGCGTAGCCGCCCATCTTCTGGCAGGCCGCGATGGCGTGCAGGGCGATGGTGGTCTTGCCGCTGGCCTCCGGGCCGTAGATTTCGGTGATGCGACCCTTGGGGATGCCGCCGACGCCCAGGGCCGCATCGATGGAGAGGATCCCCAGGGGGATGACGGGGATGTCCAGGTCCCGGGGCCGGTCGCCCAGCTTCATGATGGACCCTTTCCCGAACTGTTTCTCGATCTGGAACAAGGCGGTCTCGATCGCCTTGGATTTGAGGTCTTTTTCGTCGGCCATGATGTCCTCCTTGCGGACTACCCGTTGAAGTTCTGGATCTCGCTGATGAGCAGGGCCATGATCTCCTCCATGCGACGGCGGAGCAGGCCCGTGAAGTAACGGATCTGGGCCGGTTCCGTGTGGTCCGGGCCCGGGGTGGCGAGGCGCGAGATCACCTTCCGCCACTTGCGGTTGGCGGCCGTCGCCCGGCGGAAGTGCTCGTCCGCCTTGCGGGGCTGGTTTCGGCGGAGGCGGATCAGCCCCTGCAGAAAGGGTGCGAACCCCGTCTCGTCGGTGAGCGCGGAATTCTCCTCCAGCAGGGTCTCCGCGTCGGCCACCTTGTTCCCCAGGTAGAAGGCCATGGCGCTCAGCGGCGGGACGACGGGCAGCGGACGGCTGCGGCAGGCCTCGCGGAACGACTCCCCGGCCTTCTCGAACTCGTGCTTGAGGAAGTGGGCGGTCCCGGCGAGGAAGTGGAGGGTGAAGGAGCGCGGCGACGCCTCCCGGGCGGCCCGGAGCCGCTCGATGGCGGCGGCGGCGTTCCCCCGCTTGAGCTGGATCATGGCCGAGAGCATGTTGCCCCCCGGCCGGTCGGGGAAGCGTTCGAGGAGGCGCCGGTTGAGCTTCTCGGCGCCGGCCAGGTCGCCGCCGATGAAGAGGATCTCCGCCAGGGTCCGCAGGAGGACCGGGTTGACGGGGTCCATCTCCAGGGCGCGGTGCAGGCCCTCCACCGCTTCCCGGTGCCGGGACGTGTACAGCAGCGGCCAGGCGAACTCCACCAGGGCCGCGAAGGCCCCCGCGTCCTTCCCGTTGCAGTGGGTGAGCACGGCTTCCCGTCGCCGTTCGAGGAGGGCCTTCTGCTCCAGGCTGAAGCGCTTGAGGCCCACCTCCTCCTCCACTTCGCGGTGGAAGTGTTTCCGGTCGATCGTCCCGTTCTCTTCCAGGGTCTTCAGGAGCCGCTCCAGGACGACGGAGACCCGCAGGTTGAACTGGGACTGGAGTTCGAGGCTCAGATCGACCCCGTCCAGGCGTCGTTCCGAGAAGCGCCGGACGCTGTCCAGAAGGTTGAGGATCTCGAATTTGTCCTCGTCCTGGAAGTCCTCCATGGCCTCGAGCGAGGGCTGGGGGATGAGGGGGGGGAGCAGGGTGGCCCCGCAGCGGGCGCAGTGCACGCCGAGGTCTTCGTTGTTCCAGTGGCATTTCTGACAGAAGTTCATGTTCATCAAGCCTTCCGGGCGGCGGACGGCCCGCGTGCCCGTTCCGCGCATTCTACCCGATTTCGCCCCGACAAGCGACTGTTTTCTTGCCGGGGCGGAGGTGATACGCATTCGCGATTCACCCTCCCGAACCCGAACTCCCAACCACCCCGGTAGTTTTCACTTGCCCCACATGGTTTTTCCACGTATCCGTTCCCGGAATCACCGTTACCAATCTGCCTTCTGCTCCGTGGTCTGAGTAAAACCCGTCAACCACCTGATCTCCTGAATCCATTAGTGTGAATTAGTGAGATGAGTGGTTCAAATATCAGCGGTCGACCTTCACTTCACCATCCGTTTCCACTCCAGTTGGTCCAGGCTGCCGAAGTTCAGGAGATAGCCGACGCGTTTCCCGGAAGCTTTGAGGTATCCGAGCAATTGCGCCTCATGCTCGGGCGCCAGGGCTTTCACGGCCTTCAGTTCGACGATGATCCCCTCGAAAACCAGCAAATCGGGCCGGTAGCGCTTCTCAAGCACCACGCCCTTGTATCGGATCTCCAGTTCGGGTTTGGACGAGTACGGAATATTTCTCAAGCGGAGTTCGTGTTCCAGGCACTGGTGGTAAACCTCTTCCAGGTAACCGCTGCCCATACGGTTGTACACCTCGAACGCCGCCGCCATCAGATCGTACCCCTCCTGCTGCAGCAATGCATCCATGATCGCCTCCTCTAAACCACTAATCACACTAATCTTCACTAATCTGTATCCCGATATGCCCGATCCCGTTTGATCCCTTGGCAAAAACTCAATTGAAAACCGGTGCGATTCAAGCCCTGATCCTCCTGATTAGTGAAGATTAGTGAAATTAGTGGTCAAAATTTCCGGTATTAGGTTCTCCGTGATCCTCCGAAGTGTTCCTACCCTTACTAACGTTTCAGTGGAAAAAAATCCGAAAAAAAAGTGAGAAAACGCGAAAAAAACTTCTCCCGGTCTCCCGAAACCGGCCTGTAAAGGTCATTCCCGGAACCGTGCACGACTTGACACGTGTTTGCGCCGAAGGGACGGACTTCTTTTTCCTGCTCTTGACCCACGTCAATGTTTTGCCGGACCGCCGGCGGTATGCTGACCCCATGATCGGTTTGGGACAGGAGGAAGACAATGTCCACACGAAACATCATCAAGATCGACGAAGAGAAGTGCGACGGCTGCGGGCTCTGCGTGACCGCCTGCGCGGAAGGCGCCATCCGCATCGTGGACGGCAAGGCCAAGGTGGTGGGCGAGTCCCTGTGCGACGGCCTGGGGGCCTGCCTGGGGCACTGTCCGCAGGGGGCCCTCACCATCGAGCAGCGGGAGGCGCCGGACTTCGACCCCGTGGCGGTGGAGCGCCACCTCGCCGGGGAGGCGGCCCCGGCGGCGTCGGCCTGCCCGTCTGCGGCCCACGCCCGCCCATTCCACCCGGCGGGGGGGATCACGGGGCACGGCTGCCCCGGTTCGGCGGCCCGCACGCTCACCCGGACGGCGCCGTCCGCCGCGGACCTCGCGGTGGCGCCGCCCGCCGTGTCCCGCCTGGAGAACTGGCCGGTGCAGCTCCACCTGGTGCCGGTGCGGGCCGAGCACCTGCAGGGGGCGGACCTGGTGATCGCCGCCGACTGCGCCCCCTTCGCCTACCCGGACTTCCACCGGTCCTTCCTGGGCGGGAAGACGCTCCTCATCGGCTGCCCCAAGCTGGACGACACGGGGGCCTACCTGGACAAGCTCACCCGGATGTTCGCGGGGAACGCCCTCCAGTCCATCCACGTCGTCCACATGGAGGTGCCGTGCTGCTTCGGGCTGGTCCGTCTGGTGGCGGACGCGGTCCGCGCTTCCGGGAGGCCGGTGCCGGTGAAGGTGACGAAAATCTCGCTGGGCGGCGAGATCCTGGAACAGGCCGTCACGCACCCGCTGCCCCAGGGGGCCTGAAGTTCGCACGCGCCGTCCCGGCGCGGGGGTGAGGTTCGCACGCGCCGTCCCGGCGCGGGGGGGAGAACCGCAGGGGGGAGAGCGTCGCGGGGCGGAACGGGCTGTCCGCGTCGGGACGACGCGTACGAACGGGGAGGTTTGCACGCGCCGTCCCGGCGCGGGGGGGAGAACCGCAGGGGGGAGAGCGTCGCGGGGCGGAACGGGCTGTCCGCGTCGGGACGACGCGTACGAACGGGGAGGTTCGCACGCGCCGTCCCGGCGCGGGGGGGAGAACCGCAGGGGGGAGAGCGTCGCGGGGCGGAACGGGCTGTCCGCGTCGGGACGACGCGTACGAACGGGGAGGTTTGCACGCGCCGTCCCGGC